>JANMSZ010000076.1:0-24242 GCA_031389925.1 Hyphomicrobiales bacterium
CGCACGATGCTGTTGAAACGTTTCGCGGAACGCGGGCTGAAGCCGGCCGAAGTTACCGACCTGCTGCTGACGCATTCGCATCATGATCATTCGGTGAACTACCCGATGTTCCCGAACGCGCGCATCGTGATCGGCGCGCACGAACTGGACTGGTCGCTGACCGTGCCGTGGGGCGAGACGCCGGTGCCGGAGCTCTATATGCGCGAGCTCAAGACCTATCCGAAGCTGCACACCGCCAAGGAAGGCGAGGAAGTCTTCCCCGGCATTACCGCACATCTGGCGCCCGGCCATACGCCGGGCTGCCTGGTCTACGTGCTGCACACGCCGGACAAGGATGTGATTTTCTCCGGCGACGCTGCCAAGAACCGCGCCGAGTTGGTGTCCGGCACGACCGACATGACCTACGACGCCACCGTCAGCAAAGCCTCGATCGCGAAAATCTGGGAGCTGTGGCGCAAGCGGCCGGGCAGCATCTTGGTGCCGGGCCACGACATGCCGATGACGCAGGAAAATGGCATCACGCAATATATCGGCAAGCGCGAAGCCGCGATCGTCGCATGGTATGGCGACGACATGGAGAGCACGACGTTGTTCAAGCTGACGGTGTAACGCTTGGCCGCCTGACCTTGACCTCACGTCCACTTGTAAAGTGCGGCTGCCGTCTGGCATGCTGACCGTGCCGGGCGTCTAAGAAGGTCAAATTGCCTTGGAAATCGTCCTGACTGAATTGCTGAGCGCCACGCTCCGGTGGGTCCACGTTATCGCCGCCGTCGCCTGGATCGGAAGCTCGTTCTACTTCATCCATCTCGATCTCAGCCTGAAGAACCACGGCACCTTGCCGACCGGCGTCAAAGGCGAGGCCTGGCAGGTCCACGGCGGCGGCTTCTACCAGATGATCAAGTTCATGGTCGCGCCGGGGTCGATGCCGGACGAACTGACCTGGTTCAAATGGGAGGCCTACGCCACTTGGCTATCGGGCTTCGCCCTGCTGGTCGTCGTCTATTATTTCAACGCCGAGCTGTTCCTGATCGACAAGTCGGTGCTGGACCTGAGCGCGCCCGTGGCGGCGGCGGTGGCGTTTTTCAGCCTGGCGGCGGCCTGGCTCGCCTACGAGGCGCTGTGCCGCTCGCCGCTCGGCAAAAATGAGGTGGCGCTGGCGCTGGTCGGTTTCGTGTTCCTGGTGGCGCTGACCTACGCCTTTACCCGCGTGTTCAGCGGCCGCGGCGCCTTCACCCAGATCGGCGCGCTGATCGGCACCATCATGGTGGCGAACGTCTTCGCGATCATCATGCCCTACCAGCGCAAGACCGTGGCCGCGCTGGTCGCGGGCGCGACGCCCGATCCCTATTGGGGCGAAATCGGCAAGCAGCGCTCGGTTCACAACAACTACCTGACCTTGCCCGTCATCTTCCTGATGCTCAGCAACCACTACCCGCTGTTCTTCGGCACGAAATACAACTGGGTGATCGTCGCCATCGTGCTGTTGATCGGCCCGGTGATCCGGCACTTCTACAACTCGCGCCACGAGGGCAAAGGCAGCCCGTGGTGGACTTGGTTCGTCGCGGCCTTTGGCATGATGGCGGTGGCATGGCTGTGCAGCCTCGGGCCGCCGGTGCAGAAGTCCGGCGCGATGCCGCCGACGCCGAAATTCGCCGAGGTGCAGGACATCATCATGTCCCGCTGCAGCATGTGCCACACCGCCGAACCGGTATGGGCAGGCTTCGGCGCGCCGCCCAAGGGGGTGCGGCTGGATAGTGCCGAGCAGATCGCGCTCCATACCAAGATGATCGCGATCAACGCGGTGCGCTCCAATGCGATGCCGCCGGGCAACATCACGGAAATGACCCTGGACGAACGCCAGGTACTGGCCTCCTGGCTCGCCGCCGGCGCGCCGGTGCAATGACCACCTATTCTCTCGACAGCCTGAACGCGGCGAGCGGGGCCGACTTTACCGCCGCGCTGGCCGATATTTACGAGCATTCGCCCTGGGTGGCGCAGCAAGCCACCGCGCGCCGGCCATTTGCCACGCTCGCCGGCCTGCATGACGCCATGGTCACCGCCGTGCGCGCAGCGCCGGCCGAAGCGCGACTGGCGCTGATCAAGGCGCATCCCGATCTCGCCGGCAAAGCGGCGCGCGCCGGCAACCTGACCGCGGATTCGACCAACGAGCAGGCCAGTGTCGGCCTCGACCGCCTGACCGACGAAGAATTCGCGCGATTCCACCGGCTCAACGACGCCTACCAGGCGAAGTTCGGTATTCCCTTTATCGTCTGCGTGCGCCGGCACACCAAAGATTCCATCCTGCGCGAGTTCGAGCGCCGCACCACCCATGGCAGCGAAGGAGAGATGGAGATCGCGCTGGGCGAAATCTTCCGCATCGCGGCGTTGCGGCTCGACGCTCGCGTCACCGCACCGGAACGGCTCAAGGTCACGGGGCGGCTATCGACCCATGTGCTCGACGTCCATGGCGGCTTGCCCGCCGCCGGCGTCGCCATCGAGCTGTGGGAATTGTCGCGCGACGGCGCCGATCGCCTGATCGTGCGTACCGTCACCAACAGCGACGGCCGCACCGACAAGCCGCTGATCGGCGGCCGGCCGCTGCCGATCGGGACCTACGAACTGCGTTTCGCCACCGCCGAGTATTTCGCCAAGCGCGGCGTGGCACTGGCGGAGCCGCCTTATCTCGACGTGGTGCCGATCCGGTTTTCGATCGCCGAGCCGGAAGGGCACTATCACGTACCGCTGGTGACGACGCCGTGGAGCTATTCGACTTATCGTGGAAGTTAGAATTCCGCGGCGGCGTTTTCCGGTTTAATGCAGTACGCAAAAAGCAACACGCCGGTCGATGTCTCGACCGGCGTGCTTTGTTTCAGGCTGTGCCGTGGCGATCAGAAGGCGATCGTCGCGCCGGCGAGCCAGGTGCTCTCGACGGTGCCGGTGAAGTGCACGCCGTTCTGAACCTTGCCGATGCCGAACTTGTTGACCCAGTAGCGATAGCCGGCAAAGACCGAGTACATGCCGGGGCGCGCGCCCAACACCTTGCCGATATCGAGTTCGAGGTTCTGTTGCGCATACCACTCGACGACGCGGGTCAGACCCGTGCCGCCAACGTTCTGGCAGGGCTCGCCGCAGCCTTTCGGACCGTGAACGGTGCCGAACGCCTTGAAGGTGAGCGGGATCGACGGCGGCAGGAAGGCCAGCGGCTGAACCCACAAATATTCAAAGCCCCAGGTGGTGTTGAAGCTGACGGCGCCCGACGGGTTGAGGGCCGGAGCGAAGACCGGCGCGAAGCCGTCATGCTGCCATTCCTTGTAGATCGTCGGCGTCAAATTCAGGAAGCCTTTGTAGGGCGTCGCGAAGCTGAACTGGATGCCGGCTTCGATCGATCGCTTGGCCGAACCGAGGAAGGTGTTGTCGGTGTTGAGGTCGGCGCCAACCATCAGCGACACATTGGTCAGCGGGCCGTAGGAGAAGGCTTTGGTGCCGAACACTTCGTTGAAGCCGAAGGTCGAGCGGAAGAAGCCATAGATTTCCGTGTAGCCCTCGGTGCCGGTCGCGGTCGGCGTTTCGCTGCCGCGGGTCGCCTTCAGCCAATCGATGTTGATGAAGTTGGTGCCGTAGGCCCACACGTCGAAGTGCGTGAAGGTCAGCACGTGCTTCGGCGTCTTGCCGGCGCCAGGATTGGTCGCCAGGAATTCGTAGCGATAGCTGATCGAGTTGTCGTTGACGAAGAAGAACGGCGCGGGCGCAATGGCCTTCACCGATTTCACCGGCATGTCGGCCGCGCCGGCGATACCGGTTGCCGTCGCCACGAGAAGTGCGGCGAGCGCTAGTTTTCTGCCAAACATTTTTAACCCCCAACGAGTTGCGAACTGACAAGTTTTTTCTGTCACAAAAAGCTAATCAGCGCGGTTCGCGAGGTGAAAGCCTGAAGATTCGCCAGCATTTGCGAGCATTTGCGTCGGTTATGCAAAAAACATCGGCGTCGTTGTTGTCGCCGTTCGTGCCGTCGTTGATGGCGTCGCGAGTTCACTGCGGAAACTTTGGGGATTTGCGCTGTCGCCGCAGACAGTCATCATGCGGCGTTCAAGGCTCGGAACGCAGGTTCGCTGTCTAAAATCCGTGCAGCCAAAATCATGCCATTTTGGAAACGATAGGAATCTTATGCACTGTGGCTCGGCTGCAACGCCTTTTACGGCCGCGATGTACGCCGGATCGGGCGGTGCGCGTCCGCCCGGCTCACAGTTGCGAGCTTCGTGCGCGATGCGGCCGCGATTCGTCCTGTGGCGCTCATTGCATTCCCGGCCGGCACACTGATTAAATGGCGCTAAAATAAGCATCGCGTGCCGCTTATTGGTGGCTTCTGCCGCCCGAGGTTTTGGCACAGTATTGGCTTGATAGATTGGTGACGCGGCGATCGCACGCTCCGCCGCGCCTGCGTTTGAGGCCAACGTCGTCATGGTGAATCCAGCGTCTGCGCACGATTCCTCCGCGGAAACACCGCTGCTGCAGGCTATCGGGATCACCAAGCGCTACGGTACGTTCCTCGCCAACGATTCCATCGACATCGAACTTTACGCCGGCGAAATCCACGCACTGCTGGGCGAAAACGGCGCCGGCAAGTCGACGCTGGTCAAAATGATGTACGGCCTCATCCAGCCGAGCGCCGGCGAATTGCGCTGGATGAACCAGAAGGTCGTGCTCTCCGGACCCTCCGCCGCGCGTGCGCAGGGCGTCGGCATGGTGTTTCAGCACTTCTCTTTGTTCGACAATCTGACGGTCGCCGAAAACGTCGCGCTCGGCCTCGACGGCAAGGAAAGCTTCGCCGACATGTCGGCGCGGCTGGCGCAAGTCTCGAACGATTACGGTCTGCCGCTCGATCCCAAGCGCGACGTCTGGCGCCTGTCGGTCGGCGAGCGCCAGCGCATCGAGATCGTGCGTGCGCTGATGCAGAATCCGAAACTGCTGATCCTCGACGAGCCGACCGCGGTGTTGACGCCGCAGGAAGCCGACCAGCTTTTCATCGTGCTAGAACGGCTCAGGAGCGAAGGCCGCGGCCTGCTCTACATCTCCCATAAACTCGATGAAGTGAAACGGCTCTGCGACACCGCCACCATTCTGCGCGGCGGCAAGAAAATTTCGACCTGCAATCCGCGCGCCGAGACCGCCGCCTCGTTGGCGCGGATGATGGTCGGCGCCGAGATCGGCGAAGTCAAAGCCGGCAGCGCCCGCGCAACCACAGTACCGCGCCTTGTCGTCAAGGACCTGTCGCTCGCACCTGACGATCCGCACGGCACATATCTGCACAGCATCTCGATCGAGGTTAAAGGCGGCGAAATCCTCGGCATCGCCGGCGTCGCCGGCAACGGCCAGGATGAATTCTTCGCCGCCCTGTCCGGCGAGCGGCTGTCGGGCGCCGAAGCCAATGTCGTGATCGACGGCGAGGCCGCGGGATTGATGACGGTGACGGCGCGGCGACGGCTGGGCGCGGCCTTCGTGCCGGAAGAGCGGCTGGGCCACGGCACCGCGCCGCGCATGAAGCTGTCCGAGAACGCGCTGCTGACCGGTCACGCCGCCAGCAACATGGTCAATCACGGCTTCATCGACAGACCGGCGACGCTGGAAACCGTCGACAAGACCACCAAGACCTTCGACGTGCGCAAGGCCAAGCGCGATCCGGAAGCGGTCAGCCTGTCCGGCGGCAACTTGCAGAAATTCATCGTCGGCCGCGAAATTTTGCGCGAGCCCGGCGTGCTGGTCGTCAGCCAGCCGACCTGGGGCGTCGTTGCCGGCGCTGCCGCTGTCATCCGCCAAGCGCTGCTCGATCTATCCGGCCGCGGCAGCGCGGTGCTGGTGATCAGCCAGGACCTCGACGAACTCGCCGAGATCGCCGACCGCATCGCCGTCATGTTCCACGGCCGCCTGTCCGAGCCGCTGGATGCCGCATCGGCCACCCGCGAGAAGCTCGGCCTGCTGATGGGTGGCAGCTCGGCCGCACCGCAAGAACCAACCATGGAGATACCCCGTGCAGTTGGTGCTTGAACGGCGCGCCGAGCGCTCGGCTAAGATCGCGATTCTATCGCCGCTGCTCGCCATCGCGCTGACGCTGGTCACCATGGCGATCTTGTTCGCCATCCTCGGCAAGAATCCGATCGCCGCTCTCTATGTTTATTTCATCGACCCGCTGACCGACCCGTTCACTCTCCAGGAAATCGCCGTGAAAGCGACGCCGCTGGTGATGATCGCGATCGGGCTGTCGCTCTGCTATCTCGCCAATGTCTGGAATATCGGCGCCGAAGGACAATTCCTGATGGGCGCGGTGTGCGGCAGCTGGCTTGCCGTCGTGACCAACGGCACCGACGCCGGCCCCTGGGTGCTGCCGGCGATGCTGGTCATGGGCGCGCTCGGCGGCGCGCTCTACGCGATGATCCCGGCGCTCTGCAAGGTGAAATTCGGCGCCAACGAAATCCTCACCAGCCTGATGCTGGTCTACGTCGCCGACTTGATTCTGGACTATCTGGTGCGCGGACCGTGGCGCGATCCGAACGGCATGAACTTCCCGACCACCGCGACCTTCGATCCGGTCGCCAATGTGCCGGTGCTGATCGAAGGCAGCCGCCTGCATGCCGGCGCGCTCGTGGCGCTGGTCGTGGTGGCGCTGGCGACCGTCATGCTCGGCCGCACCATCAAGGGATTTGAAATCCGCGTGGTCGGCGCCGCGCCGAAGGCCGCGCGCTTCGCCGGCTTCAGTTCGGACCGCCTGGTGCTGTTCACCTTCGCGGTGTCCGGCGGTCTTGCCGGCCTTGCCGGCATTATCGAGGTTGCCGGTCCTGTCGGCGTGCTGCAGCCCGGCATCTCGCCGGGTTACGGCTTCACCGCCATCATCGTCGCGTTCCTTGGCCGGCTTAATCCAGTCGGCATCCTGATCGCCGGGCTGTTTCTGGCGCTGACTTTCATCGGCGGCGAAGGCGCGCAAATCTCGATGAAGATCCCGCTCGACCTCACCAAAGTGTTCCAGGGCATTTTGCTTTTCTACGTGCTGGCCTGCGATTCCCTCATTCTCTACCGCATCCGCCTGATCCGCACTTTTAAGGCCGCCCAAGGATAACGCGCATGGGACTGCTTGAAGCCATCATCCTGTCGGTGATCGCCGCCTCAACGCCGCTGCTGCTGGCGGCGGCCGGCGAACTCGTGGTCGAGCGCTCCGGCGTGCTCAATCTCGGCGTCGAGGGCATGATGATCATGGGCGCGGCCTGCGGCTTTGCCGGCGCCTATCTCACCGGTTCGACCTTCATCGGCGCGCTGTGCGGCATCGCCGCCGGCGCCGCGCTGTCGGCCGTCTTCGCGCTGCTGACGCTCGGCATGGCGGTCAACCAAGTGGCCGCGGGACTTGCGCTGACCATTCTCGGTGTCGGGCTGTCCGGCCTGATCGGCGCCGGCTTCGTCGGCGAGCGGATCACGTCGGCGCCCAGCCTCTATATTCCGTACCTGACCAGCATCCCGATCGTCGGCCGCATTCTGTTCGGCCAGGATATGTTTGTTTACTTCTCGGTCTTGCTGGTCGTGGCGATCTGGTGGTTCCTCTATCGCACGCGCGGCGGATTGATCCTGCGCGCCGTCGGCGACAATCACACCTCGGCGCATGCGCTCGGCTATCCGGTGCTGAAAATCCGCATGCTGGCGGTGCTGTTCGGCGGCGGCTGCGCCGGCCTCGGCGGCGCGTTCCTGCCGCTCGCCTACACGCCGTTCTTCATTCCCGGCATGACCGCCGGCCGCGGCTGGATCGCACTGGCGCTGGTGGTGTTCTCGTCATGGCGACCGCTGCGGCTCGTCGCCGGCGCCTATCTGTTCGGCGCCGTCACCATCCTGCAACTGCATGCGCAGGCCTTCGGCCTGGGCATTCCGTCGCAACTGATGACGGCGATGCCTTATCTCGCGACCATTATCGTCCTCGTTCTGATTTCGCGCGCGCGCGGCACCGCCGGGTCCGCCGCGCCGGCATCATTGGGCACGGTGTTCGTGCCCGACCGTTAGCGCGCATGATCCCGAAAAGCGGGAACCGGTTTTTCGGACAAGATCATGCGCAAAAGGAAAGTGCCAATCCCCATGAGCGCGCGCGGACGGGCGACGTGCTTGGGACCAAAAAGCGACCCGTCTGATAACCCGGAGACGAACATGAGAAAACTTACGATGACCGCTGCTGTCGCCGCATTGGCGATTGCAGCAACAAGCTTCAGCGCGTCAGCCGCCGAGAAAATCAAAGTCGGTTTCATCTATCTTGGACCGGTCGGCGATCTCGGCTGGACTTACATGCACGAACTCGGCCGTCAGATGATGGTCAAGGAGTTGGGCAACAAGGTCGAGACCACCTATCTCGAGAACGTCAGCGAGGGCCCGGACTCGGAGCGCTCGATCGAACAGCTCGCCCGCACCGGCCACCAACTGATCTTCACCACCTCGTTCGGCTACATGGACCCGACGCTGAAGGTGGCGAAGAAATATCCGAAAGTCATGTTCGAGCACGCCACCGGCTTCAAGCGCGCGCCCAACATGGGCACCTATTCCGGCAAGTTCTACGAAGGCCGCTACATCCAGGGCGTGATCGCCGGCAAGATGACGAAGACCGGCACGCTCGGCTACATCGCCTCGTTCCCGATCCCGGAAGTGATCTCCGGCATCAACGCCACCATTATCGGCGCGCAGACCGTCAACCCGAACATCAAGGTGAAGGTGATCTGGGTGAACACCTGGTTCGACCCGGGCAAGGAAGCCGACGCCGCCAAGGCGCTGGCCGACCAGGGCGCCGACATCATCATGCAGCACACCGACTCACCGGCCCCGATGCAGGTGGCCGCGCAGCGCGGCATTCTCGCCTTCGGCCAGGACTCGGACATGATCAAGTTCGGACCGAATACCCAGTTGACCTCGATCACCAACAACTGGGGCCCGTACTACGTCCGCGCAGCCAAGGCGGCGCTCGATGACAAGTGGAAGGCCGAGGACACGTGGGACGGCCTCAAGGAAAAGATGGTCGTGATGGCGCCCTACACCAACATGCCTGCCGACGTGAAGGCGCTCGCCGAGAAGACCGAAGCCGCGATTATCTCCGGCGAACTGCATCCGTTCAAATGTCCGGTCGTCGGACAGGACGGCAAGGAAGTCGAGTGCAAGGGCGGCAAGAATCTCGACGCGGGCCAGATCCTCGGCATGAACTTCTACGTCAAAGGCGTGGACGACAAGATCCCGGGAAAGTGACCGGGCACGCTGATCCCTCCCCCGCATGCGGGGGAGGGATCCGGCAAACCGAACGGCTTTGGTCGGTATGAGTCATTTACGCTTGAAGTTTGCGCGCCGCAGCCTGATGACGCCGCATCAGCGCGGCGAGGTCGAGGCTCGGGATCACGCCGTCCTCGACCGTCCAGCGGCCGTTGATCATGACCCGGTCGGCGCGGTGGGCGCCGCACAGCACCAGCGCCGCCAGCGGATCGCCGTGACCGGAAAAGCGCAATTCATCGAGCTTGAACAGCGCCAGATCGGCGCGCTTGCCGACCGCGATTTCGCCCAACTCCGGCCGGCCGACGCAGGCCGCCGAACCCTTGGTCGCCCAGCGCAGCGCATCCTTGTGGCTGACTGCTTTGACGCCGTAGCGCGCACGCTGCAGCAGAAACGCGGCGCGCACTTCCTGCATCAGATTGGACTCGTCGTTCGACGCCGAGCCGTCAACGCCGAGGCCGATGCTCACGCCGGCCTTTTCCATATCGCAGACCGGACAGCAGCCCGACGCCAGCGTCTGGTTGCTGCAGGCGCAATGGCTGATGCTAACGCCGCCTTTGGCGAGGCGCGGCATTTCATCCGGCTTGAAGTGAATGCCGTGCGCCAGCCAGGTGCGGCTGTTGAGCCAGCCGCAGTCTTCCAGATAATCGAGCGGGCGGCAGCCATAGAGTTGCTGACAGAATTTGTTTTCGTCCTCGGTCTCGGCCAGATGCGTGTGCAGGCGCACGTCGAGCTTGGCCGCGAGATCGGCGGTCGAGCGCATCAGTGCCGTGGTGACGGAAAACGGCGAGCACGGCGCCAGCGCCACCTGCGTCATCGCCGCCTCGCCGCGCTCGTGATAGCGATCGACCAGACGCTTGCTGTCGGCGAGGATTTCGTCCTCGTCCTGCACGACCGAGTCCGGCGGCAGGCCGCCGTCGCGCTCCGACAGGTTCATCGAGCCGCGCGTCAGCAAGGTACGGATGCCGAGTTTCTTGGCCGCGGCGATCTCGATGTCGATGCCGTCTTCGAGGCCCTTCGGGAAAACGTAATGATGGTCCGTGGTCGTGGTGCAGCCCGACAGCATCAGCTCGGCCATCGCCACCGTGACGGCGGCATCGAGCGCGTCCGGCGTGAGCTTCGCCCAGATCGGATACAGCGCCTTGAGCCAGGGAAACAGTTCGCGGTCGAGCGCAGCCGGCACGGCGCGCGTCAGCGTCTGATAGAAGTGGTGATGGGTATTGATCAGACCGGGCAGCACGACGTGGTCGCGGGCCTCATAGGCTTTGGCGGCCGTTTTCGGTTCATGACCGGAGGGCACCAATTCGACGATGGCGCCATCGGCCACCACAACGCCGCGTTCGGCGCCGTCCGCCAAAATCGCCATCGGGTCCTTGATCCAGACCGCCGCGCTCATCGTTATACTCCCTTGCGTTCCGTACCATACAAGTCCCTGCAACTCCGGGGCCAGAGGCAAGCAAGAGACGCTGCATGGACCTGAACACCATCACCGAGGTGTCGCGGCCGAAAGCGCGCGACGAATTGCCGGTCTGGCGCGACGGCGACGCGTGGCTCGGCGGCGGCACTTGGTTGTTTTCCGAACCGCAGAACCGCCTGACACGGCTGATCGATGTCGCCGCGCTCGGCTGGGAACCGCTGCGCGTGAGCGCGAGTGGCCTCGAAATCGCCGCCACCTGCACCATCGCGCAGCTCAACGCGCTGAACGCGCCGGTCGAATGGATCGCGGCGCCGCTGATCGACAAATGCTGCCGCGCGTTCCTGGCGTCGTTCAAGATATGGAATACGGCGACCGTTGGCGGCAATCTGTGCATGTCGCTGCCGGCCGGGCCGATAATTTCACTGACCGCGGCACTCGACGGCGTCTGCACGATCTGGGCGGCGGACGGCAGCGAGCGGCGCGTGCCAGTGGCCGATTTCGTCACCGGCCCGCAGCGCAATGTGCTCAAGCCGGGCGAGCTGCTGCGCCGCATCGACATCCCGGCTGCGGCGCTGATCCGGCGTACTGCGTTCCGGCAGATTTCCCTGGCGCGGATCGGCCGCTCGGCGGCGCTGCTGATCGGCACGTTCGACCCGCCTACGGGAGAGTTTGTGCTCACCGTGACGGCCTCAACGCCAAGGCCGATGAAGTTTTCATTTTCGAAGATGCCCTCGGCGGAGGAGTTACGGGCACGCATCGAGCGCGAGATCACGGCTTATTTCGACGACATTCACGGCGCGCCGGAATGGCGGCGGCACATGACGCTGCATTTCGCGCAAGAAATTCTCCGCGAACTGGCGGAGCCGCGATGACGTTCCAGGTCAACGGACAGAGTTTTTCCGAGCACCCGACAGCTGGGCAATGCCTGCGGACGTTCCTGCGCCAGCTCGGCTGGTTCGGCGTCAAGAAAGGCTGCGACGCCGGCGATTGCGGCGCCTGCACGGTCTACGTCGACGGCGAGCCGGTACATTCCTGCCTCGTGCCGGCGTTCCGCGCCGAGGGCCATGAGGTCACGACCATCGAAGGCCTCGCGACCGGCAACGAACTGCATCCGATGCAGCGCGCGTTTCTCGACGCCCAGGGCTTTCAATGCGGCTTCTGCACCGCCGGCATGATCATGACCGCCGCCGCGCTCAACCAGGCGCAGCGCGCCGATCTCGGGCAGTCGCTGAAAGGCAATCTGTGCCGCTGCACGGGCTATCGCGCCATCAACGACGCCATCGCCGGCGTGCGCAACACCGAAGACGCCGAAGCCGGCGCGGCCTGCGGCCACAACACGCCGGCGCCGGCGGGGCCGGACGTCGTCACCGGCCAGGCGCGCTTCACGCTCGATGTCGCGCCGGAAGGCCTGCTGCACATGAAGCTGGCGCGCTCGCCGCATGCGCACGCCCGCATCCGCGCGATCGACAAGAGCGCGGCGCTCGCGGTGCCAGGCGTGCAGGCGGTGTTCACGTATGAAGACGCGCCGCAGACCTTATTCTCGACCGCGCGTCACGAAGTGCTCGGCATCGATCCGCCGGACACGATGGTGCTGGACCGCGTCGTGCGCTTCATCGGACAGCGTTTCGCCGCCGTAGTCGCCGAGACTGAAGCCGCGGCCGAGGAAGGCTGCCGCCGCCTCAAGGTCGCCTACGACATCCTGCCCGCCGTGTTCGATGCCGACGAGGCTTTGCGCGACGGCGCGCCGATGATCCACGATCTCGATCCCGGCGAGGCGCTGGCCAACCCGCGTCGCAATCTTGTTTCGGAAGTTCACGGCGGCGTCGGCGACGTCGAAGCCGGTTTCGCCGCGTCCGACGCGGTCCACGAGGGCACCTATTACGTGCCGCGCGTGCAGCACGCGCATCTTGAGACGCTCGCCGCCATCGGCTGGGTCGACGATTCCGGCCGGCTGAACATCCGTTCCAGCACACAGGTGCCATTCCTCACCCGCCGCGAGCTGGCACGGGTGTTCGGGCTCGACGAAGCGCAGGTGCGCGTGTTCTGCGAGCGCGTCGGCGGCGGCTTCGGCGCCAAGCAGGAGATGCTGTCGGAGGACGTGGTCGCGCTGGCGGCGCTCAAGCTGAAGCGGCCGGTGAAGTTCGAATTCACCCGCGAGGAACAGTTCACCGCCGCCACGACGCGGCATCCGATGCGCGTCGAGGTCAAGATCGGCGCCAGACGCGACGGCACGCTCAGCGCCATGCAGATGCACATCGTCTCCAACACCGGCGCCTACGGCAATCACGGCGGCCCGGTGCTGCATCATGCCTGCAGCGAGGCGCTCAGCGTTTACCGTTGCGCCAACAAGAAGGTCGACGGCTACGCCGCCTACACCAACACCGTGCCGGCCGGCGCCTTTCGCGGCTACGGCTTGCCGCAGAGCCTGTTCGCGGTCGAGTCGGCGATCGACGAAGTGGCGCGCGCCATCGGCATGGACCCGCTGGAATTCCGCCGCCGCAACGTGGTGAAGCCCGGCGACAAAATGATCGGCGCCGAGGAGTCGCCGCCCGACGTCATCTTCGGCAGCTACGGGCTCGATCAATGCATCGACCTGGTCGACGCGGCGCTGAAGCGCGGCGACGGCGACAAGCCACCCTCGCCCGACTGGCTGGTCGGCGAAGGCACCGCGCTCACCATGATCGATACCGTGCCGCCGGGCGGGCACTATTCCGACACTACGATCTCGCTGCGCCCCGATGGTGGCTACGACATGACGGTCGGCACCGCCGAATTCGGCAACGGCACCACCACGGTGCACCAGCAAGTCGCCGCCACGGCGCTCGGCACGACGCCGTCCAACTTCCGCATCCGGCAGTCTGACAGCGACCACGGCGGCCACGACACCGGCGCCTATGGCTCGACCGGTACGGTGATCGGCGGCCGCGCCACCCAATTGGCCGGCGAAGCCTTGCGCGACAAGCTGCTGGCTTTCGCGGCGGATTTTTCCGAAACCGGCCGCGACGATTGCGCGTTAGGCGCCGACGCCGTCACCTGCCGCACGCGGCGTATTCCGCTGAGCGATCTCCACGGCGAGGCAACAATCAGGGGCGTCGATCTGTCCGCCACTGGTACCGCCAATGGCTCACCGCGCTCGGTCGCCTTCAACGTCCAAGGTTTCCGCGTCGCGGTGCATAAGGTCAGCGGCGAAATCCGCATTCTCAAGAGCGTGCAAGCCGCCGACGCCGGCACCGTGATCAATCCGATGCAATGCCGCGCGCAAATCGAAGGCGGCGTGGCGCAGGCGCTCGGCGCCGCTTTGTTCGAGGAAGTCGTGGTCGACGATCAAGGCCGCGTGACGACGCCGAGCTTCCGTACCTACCACCTGCCCGCTTTTGCCGACATTCCGCGCACCGAGGTGCTGTTCGCCGACACCTCCGACAAGCTCGGGCCTTATGGCGCGAAATCGATGAGCGAAAGCCCGTACAATCCGGTGGCGGCCGCGCTCGGTAACGCCATCCGCGACGCCACCGGCGTCCGCTTCTATAAGCTGCCGTTCAAACCGGACCGCATCTTCGCGCAGCTCGGCTAATTGATCGGCGGCCAGCCGATCGGATGCATCTGCTGGATCAGCTTGGCGAGCGACAGAATCTTCGGCTCTTCGAAACGCGCGCCGACGATCTGCATGCCGACCGGCAGACCGTCACTCGTTTTGCCGGCGGGCACGCTGCCACCGGGCAGGCTCATCAGCGTGATCAGGAACGAGCCCGCGATCCAGTCGGTGTAGTTCTCGAGCTTCTTGCCGTTGACCTCGGTCGGGAAATTCTGCTCGACCGGAAACTGTTTCACCGGCGAGGCCGGCATCAACAGCAGGTCGTACCGCTCGAACAGCACGCGGAATTTCTGAAACAGAGCAGCGCGCGCTTTTTCGGCCACCGCGAAATCCATCGGTGTCACCTTGAGCCCGGCCTTCACGTTGCCCTTGAGATTGACGCCGAACTCCTCCAGCCGCGCGATGTTGGCGAGTTGCTGGCCGACCATCCACAGCCCGCGCCAGGCCTGGTACGGCACCTTGCCCTCGGAGGCATCGAACGAGATCTCTTCGACGGTAGCGCCAGCCTCACGCAGCGACAGCGCGGTCTTGCGGCAGATGGCGTCGATCTCGGTGTCGACGCCAATGCCGGCAATGTCGGTGACGTAAGCGATGCGCAGTCCCTTGGCGTCGCGGCTCTTCTCGACCTCGGCCAGTGCGCTCGGCCACGGCGGCGCCACCGAGATCGGCGACAGACGGCTGAAGCCCGCCAGCGCGTCGAGCATGCGCGCGGCATCCTCGGCGGTGCGCGCCAGCGGCCCGTGCACCTGCCCCGGATCCCAGGCCAGTGGCATCGGATAATTCGGCGTCAGGCCCGGCGTCGGGCGAATGCCGACGATGCCGCAGAACGCCGCCGGCATGCGGATCGAGCAGCCGAAATCGGTGCCCTGCGCCAGCGGCAGCATGCCGGTCGCGACCGCGACCGCCGAGCCGCCGGACGAGCCCGACGGGCTGAGCGCCGGATTCCAGGGGTTGCGGGTGACGCCGAACACGTCGTTGAAGGTGTTGGCGCCGGCAGCGAATTCCGGCGTGTTGGTCTTGGCGAGGATGATGGCGCCGGCGGCCTTGAGGCGGCGCACGGCTTCGGCATCCTCAGTCGGCACATTATCCTTGAACAGCGGCGAGCCGAAGGTCGTGCGGATGCCAGCCGTCGGCGTGATGTCCTTGATGCCCATCGGCAGCCCGTGCAGAGGCCCGAGCGCGTCGCCGCGCATGACGGCATCGCCTGCAGCGACCGCGGCCTCGCGCGCCTGGTCGGCGGCCAGCGTGACGATGGCGTTGAGCTGTGGGTTGATGCGATCGATCACCGACAGATGCGCGTCGAGAATTTCCACCGGCGTGATCTCGCGCGACTTGACGAGCGCGACCAATTCGCCGGCGGATTTCCGGGTCAGGCTTGCATTCGTCATTGAAGCTATTTCCCGGACCAGTGCACGAAACGGCGCTCAATCGTCAGGAATATCAAATTGAGACCATAACCCAGCGCGCCGGCGGCGAAAATCGCCGCATACATCCGCGGCATTTCGAACATCTGCTGCGCTTCGAACACGCTGTGGCCGAGCCCGTCCTGCGAGCCGATGAACATCTCCGCGACCACGATGATGACCAGCGCCAGCGAGACGCCGTTGCGCAGACCGACGAAGGTCTGCGGCAGCGATTCAAACAGCATCACGTCGAACAGCACGCGCAGCCGCGAGGCGCCCATCACCTTGGCCGCCAGCAGGCGCGTCTTGCGCGCATTCATCACGCCATAGGCGACGTTGAACAGGATGACCAGAATGGCGCCGAAGGCTGCGACCGAAATCTTGGTCTCGTCGCCGACGCCGAACAACACCAGGAACAGCGGAAACATCGCCGAGGCCGGCGTCGAACGGAAGAAATCGATGACGAACTCAAGCGAGCGGTATAGCTTCTCCGAGGCGCCGAGCACGATGCCGAGCGGAATGGCTATCACCGCCGCGATCACCGTCGCCATCAGCGTGCGATAGATGGTCTTGACGAAATCGAAGCCAAGCGAGCCCTGCATACCCTGCCAGAACGCCTTGCCGGCCTCGACTGGCGTCGGCAACAGCACCGGATCGACCAATTTGGCCGAGGTCGCTGCGAACCAGACCACGAACAGTCCGACGACGCCGATAATCGGCAGGAACGGCTCGAGCTTTTTGTTCATGCCCGCCTCACCTCGCGCTGGAACACTTCGAGGCAATGCGCCTTGGTGCGCACGAATTCGGCGTCGGACAACGTCGCGTCGGTGCGCGGCCGCGCCGCATCAAACTTCGTGAAGTCGGCGACGCGCGCCGGGTGGCGCGACAGCAGCAGCACGTGGTCGGCGAGATAGACCGCCTCTTCCAGATCGTGCGACACCAGCACCATCGTGGTGCCGCTTTCCATGAACAGCTTCTGCAACTGCTCACGCATGAACAGCGTCATCTCGTAATCGAGCGCGGAGAACGGCTCGTCGAGGAACAAAATTTCCGGCTCGACCACCAGCGCCCGCATGATCGACACCAACTGCTGCTGGCCGCCGGACATCTGATACGGATAAAGATTGAGGTCGAGCTTGATGCCGAGATGCGCCACCAGCCGCTCGGTGCGCGCTTTGCGCTCGGCCGGCGACACGTTCATCATCTTCAGCGGATAGGCGATATTGTCGAAGGCGCGCATCCACGGGAACAGCGCCTCGCGGTAATTCTGGAACACGTAGCCGAACTTGATCTCGTTCAGCAGCATGCCGTCGAACAAAATCTGTCCGGCGTCGACCGGGATCAGGCCTGCGATCATGTTGATCAGCGTGCTCTTGCCGCAGCCGTTCGGCCCGAACACCGAGATCAACTGACCACGCGGAATATCGAGATCGAATTTGTCGTAGATGACTGTCTTGCCGAACGTCTTGCTCAAGCCGCGGATGGTGACGTGCGGACGTTTGACGGCGCCGACAGTCAAAGACGCCGACGGCACGCCCGTCGATTCAACTCGAAGAGCGTGCTGCGCGGCGTTCATTGGTTGTTGCTCGCGGTCAATGTTCAGAACGATTTGAGATATTTCTTGACGTCGATCTTCTCGGGCACGACGCCGATTGCGGTGCCGAAGTCCGAAAAGGTCTGCAGATAGCCGAGCTGCTTGGCGCTCATATCCTTGGTCATGATGTAACCGAGCATCGGAACGGTATCGACGACGTTGTCCGGCGTCATGGTGTTCTTGGCGAGATACTTGCGCGCATCGGCCGGGTTCTTGTTGATGTAGTCGATCGCCTTGGCCCAGGACGCGGCGAAGCGCTTGGCGACGTCGGGACGCTTGGCGATGAAGTCGCTCGACAAGGCGCAACCGGCGGCGAAGGCGTCGGCCTTCGGATCGCCGAGGACGTATTTGGCGATCACGCCGGCTTCGACGGTCTTGCCGGCGCCGATATTCGCCATGATGGTGGCGCTCGGCTCGAGCGTGTAGCCGCCGTCGAAGGTGCCGGCCTTCAAGGCGTTGACGTGCTGGCCCATGTCGAGTTGGTCGATGGTGTAGTCGCCGTCCTTGAGGCCCATCTTGGCGAGAATGCCTTTGGCGGTGTTCAGGTTGGCGGGCCCGGGCGCGGACATCAGCTTGAGGCCCTTGAAGTCCTTCAGCGTCTTGACCTTGTCGAGCAGGCCCTCGCGGACCACGAACTGCTCCATCTTGTACTGCTCGTTCTGGCTGTGCATGGCGATATACATCGCCACACCCGGCTTCTTGATATTGGCGTTGAGGCCTTCGAGCGTCACCAGCACGGCCGAGACGTCGATCTGGCCGGTGATCAGAGCCGCGACGTTCGGCGGGCCGCCCATCAGCTTGATGGTTTCGACCTCGATCTTGTTTTCCTTGAAGTAGCCTTTCTCGATCGCAACGAAATAAGGCAGCGACGACGAGATCGGGAACACGCCGACCTTAACCACGTCAGGCGTTTGTGCCGCTGCCGGCAGGCTGCTTAGAGCCGCCGCAGCGAATGCGCCGGCGAGCAGCAGGCGCCGGGACTGGTAAAACTTCTTCATGTCGACAACTCCACGTTTTTGCAGGACTTTCCGAGACCGGCTCCGGGAACCGCCCTTCGCCAAATTCACTTGTATGCAAGCAAACGCCGTGCCGTTTTTTTGAGCCTTTATTCCCCGGCGTCGATAATCGCGATGCAGGGACCGCCACCCTGCGGACCCTGGTGCATGGCATCGACGGACACGAATACCGCCGCGTCGCCGATGGCAGTCGCCGCGACCCCGCCGACGGCGGCTTTGATGTGGCGGTGCCAGGACACGTCGGAATCGTCGAGCATGATCTGCCGCCGCCCGCGCAACTGGCCGGTGCGGTCCGCCTCGCATTTCATGAAGCAATTCACGACCTTGCCGTTGAGGTCGCTGGCGCGCGGCCGCTCCGGCAGCGTGAGACCGGCATTGCGGATTGAATCGTAGATGCCATCGATGTCGAGGGCGTCCTTCATGACGGAATGTCCGATTTTGTACCGCCCGCCGGCGCCCGGCTTGTTGCCGAGCAGCACGATCTGCGCCTGCGTCAATTCGACGCCGGACGAGCAGGACGCCACCGACGAATAGAGATCGAGGTTTTTGCAGATTTCTTCGGCCTTCGGCATGGCGATTTCGCCGAGCGCGACCGCGATGCCGAGCGCCGTGGTGCCGTTCGACACACCCATGGACTCGTGCACTTCGCAGGCCACCGTCTGATGGCGCTTTTCGGCATCGAGCACCGACTCGATGGTCAGCAGCGGCGTCTTGGTCTGGACGTAGTGCACATCCTTCGGATTGCTGATGCCGGCATCCTTCATCGCCGCCTTCACCGCTGCCGCGACTTTCTCAACCATCGCGATGCGGCCGATGTCTTCCGGCAATAGTTCGGCGCTCAACGCCGTGCCGATGACGAGGCGCGCCTTGTCGGCAGGTCCGGTCTTATCGTTGCGCGCGAACACGGTGGCGTGTGGCGTGATGACGCCGTCGCAACCACCCGACCACACCATCGGCACATTGTGAATGTCGGCTTCGCTGCGTTTGCCGTGCTTCGTCAGGACGCGGCGGAAGGCCTGGTCGGCGAGGATGCGGGTGAAATCGTTCACACCGCCATTGCCTTCGGTCTTGCCGACGACCGCGATCACCTCGTCGGCGGCGAACTTGCCGGCCTTGATCAGATCCTCCAGGCCGCTCGCGTCCTGCACGGTCTTCAATTCGATCTTCGCGACTTCGATAGCCATACGCCTCGTTCTCCTGAAATTACCCGCGCATGCGCGGACGGTGTTCGCCACGCAGCATTTTCTCAAAACCTTCACCGCGGTCGATCATCGGCAGCGGGCCTGTGCGTTTGGACAACATCTCCGCGCGCCGCCTCGTGGTGGCGGCGCCGTCGATGGTGGCGGCGTCGGCATCCTGGACCAGGACGACGCCATAGTCATCGCACGCCGCCTGCACCGACACACGGCCTTCGATCACGTCTTTAAGCACCAGTTCGGGCTCGCGCTCGAGCGGATCGCCCCAGCCGCCGCCGCCGGTGGTGACCACGCGCACAACCTGGCCGCGCAGCACGCTCTCGCCGTCCACCAGTCCGCCGAGATCGACCGCCGCGCCTTCGGCATCGACGGTGACGCAAAACGGCTGGCCGGCCTTGCCGCCGTTAAGGCCGTAGCAGCCGAGACGGACGCGGTCGGCCGTGACGATGGTGCGACAATCGACCAGCGCGCGGTAATGCTTCTCGTAGCCCTGCCCGCCGCGCCGCTTGCCGGGGCCGCCGGAGTCGGTGCGCAGCGCCAGTTTCTCGACCAGCAGCGGGAAGCGCGTCTCGGTGAATTCCGCCGGCTGGTTGCGCGAATCCGGCACGATGTGGATGGCGTCATTGCCGTCGGCATAATAGCGCCCGCCGGAGCCGCCACCGAGTACCTCGCGCGACAGAAAAGATTTGCCGTCGGCATCGGTGCCGAAAAATCCGGTGTAGCGGATGGTTTCTTGATCGGCCGGCATGCGGCCGTCGACCGCCTGCGCGACGACGCCGGCGAGCAGCCCGAGGCAACGCAGCAGCACGAACGAGCGCGCATTGGTGGCGGCCGGCCATTCCGGTGTGATCAGCGTACCCTTCGGCGGAAAGATGATGTCGAAGACTTCGCAGACGCCTTCGTTGACGTGGATCTCCGCGGCACGCTCCGGCGTATCGGCTAAATTGCGCAGGATCGGCGCGATCCATTTGATCAGGAAGGCGCCGTCGGCATAGTCCGCCGGCCAGTTGATCGGCCCGCTCGATTGCGGGTCGGTGCCGTTGAAGTCGAGCGTGATCTTGCCGCCCTTCTTCGTCATTTTCAGCGCGAGCTTGTGCAGCTTCGGGTCGGTCACGCCGTCATGCTCGACGTAGTCTTCCCACGAATATTCGCCGTCGGCGATCTTGGCGAGCAACTCGTTGCGATAGATGTCACGGCATTTGTCGAGAATGGTCTGGAAGCAGGCCTCGACCTGGGCGCGGCCGAAGCGCTCGAACAATCCGGCCATGCGGCGCGCGCCCATCACGCAGGCCTGCACTTCGCTATCGATATCGGCGTTCAGCATTTCCGGCACGCGCGTGTTGCGGCGGAGGATCGTGAACACAGAATCGTTGCGCACGCCCTCGCTGTAGAGTTTGACCGGCGGGATCGCGAGGCCTTCCTCGAAAACGGTCACCGCCGTGCCCGGCATCGAACCCGGCACGCGGCCGCCGACATCGTCGTGATGGCCGAAAGCCTGGATGTAGGCGACGACCTCGCCCTCGTGAAACACCGGCACCGTCGAGCACAGATCGGGCAGATGGCCGATCGAGCCTTCAGTGAGATACGTGTCATTCATCAGGAAGACGTCGCCCGGCTTCAGGGTCGCGGGCGGAAAGTCGCGCACCACCGCGTTCGGCATCGCCGAATAGGAACGGCCGGTGAGCTTACGGCAATAACGGTCGAACAGGCCGACGCGATAGTCGTGCGCCTCACGGATCATCGGCGAGCGCGCGGTGCGCTCGATGGCGAATTCGATCTCGGCCTCGATCGAGTTGAGCGTGCCTTCGACGATCTGGAGGATGATCGGATCGACCGCAGCGGCTGCGGCTATCGGCGCGCTCGGCCACGGGTTGGTTTTCTTCGGCGGCGTCTGGATGTTCATGGCGCCACCGGCGTCTGGTGCGAGGCGCGGATGATGAGGATGCCGTAGGGATCGACCTCGAGATTTTGTCCCGGGAATACCACCGTGGTCGAACCGAATTCCTCGACCACCGCCGGGCCTTCCAGCGTAAAGCCGGGCGGCAGCGTGGCGCGGTCGTAGATCGGCGTGTCCCGGAAACCGCCACCGAAATAGACCGGACGCGTGCCCTTCGGCGACGGTTTTCCGCCGCCGACGCTGAGCTTGGGCATGCTCGGCCGCTCGATCAGGCCGAAGCCGGACACGGCGAAATTCACCAGTTCGACCTTCTGCTGGCCGGCATAATTATAGCCGAAGGTGCGCAGATGCGCGGTGTTGAAGGCGTCGATCAGTCGCGCCAGGAACATGCCATCGACCTCACCCGCCGGCGCGGCGACGCGCACTTCCATCGACTGGCCAGCGTAGCGGATGTCGGCTTCGCGCGTGATACGGACTTGCGAGCGCGCGATGCCGTCGCGCACCAGCGTCTCGACCGCCTCGCGTTCGAGCGCCACGTAATGCGTGGCGATGGCGGCAAGATCGACATTGTCCTCGTGCATCACCTTGGTGACGATGTGATCGGTTCGCCAATCGACCGCCAGCAGACCGAAGGCCGACAGGTTGCCCGGGTTCGGCGGCACGATGCAGGCCTTCATGCCGAGCAATTCCATCACCGCCGCCGATTGCGCAGGCCCTGCGCCGCCGAACGACAGCAGCGCGAAACCGCGCGGATCGATGCCGCGCTGGATGGTCATCTGGCGGATGGCGTTGGCCTGCGCCCAATTGGCGATTTCAATGACGCCATGCGCGAGTTCTTCCGCGCTCATATTGCCGGGCAGCCGTTTGGCCAACGCCGCGATGCCCTCGCGGGCGCGCGCGACATTGAGCGCGATGCCGCCGCCGATCAGCGCCGGCGGCAAGCGGCCGAGCACGACATTGGCGTCGGTGATCGCCGGCTCATTGCCGCCGTTCGGATAACACATCGGTCCGGGCTCGGCGCCGGCGCTGCGTGGCCCGACCTTGAGGTGCCCTTCGCGGCTGAGCCAGGCGATCGAGCCGCCGCCGATGCCGATGGTGGCGATATCGATCATCGGAATGCGAACGGGAAACTGTCCGACCGAGCCACCATTGGTGAGATGCGGCTTGGCGTTTTCGATCAGGCAGAAGTCGGTCGAAGTACCGCCGGCATCGAGCGTCACCAGATCGGGAAAGCCGGCGAGTTCGGCGATCACCGCGCTGCCCAACGCGCCGGCCGCAGGTCCCGACAGCGCTGTCATGATCGGCTTCTTCACGACTTGCGCGGCGCTGGCGACGCCGCCGCTCGACTGCATGATCAGGAATGGCTTGTCGCGCAGTGACGGACCCAACTCGTCATTGATGCGCTTGAGATAGCGATCCATGTGCGGCTTGACGAAAGCATCGACCAAGGTGGTCACGGCGCGTTCGTATTCGCGGTACTCGGGCAGCACGATGCAGGACAGCGACAGCGTCGCCTCCGGATATTCTTCCAGCACGATCTCGGCGACGCGGCGCTCGTGCGTGTCATTGGCGTAGGAGTGCATGAGGCAGATGCCGATGGACTGCACCTTCTGACTGCGAAAGAACCGCGCCGCATCGCGCACGCTCTGCTCGTCAAGCGGCCGCAGCTCCTCGCCGCGGAAAGTCATGCGCCCGCCGGCCTCGCGCACATATTGCAAGGGGACGAGACGGTCGGGCTTCACCCAGAAATACGAATTGCCGTAGCCCTCGGGCACCGACTGGCGCGCGATCTCGAGGATATGCCGGAAGCCTTCCGTCACGATTAGGCCGAGCGACCTGATCTCGCCTTGCAGCAGCGCATTGGTGGCCACCGTGGTGCCATGCGCCAGCCCGACGACATCGCCGGCGTCCGCGCCGCCCGCCGCCAGCACGGCGTTGACGCCGCGCACCAGGCCGATGGCGGGATTGGACGGCGTCGACGCGACTTTGGTGACGCGCATCGCGCCGGTTTCGGCATCGACGGAAACGATATCGGTGAACGTGCCGCCGGTATCGATGCCGATCCGAAGGGAGGTCTTGGGGGACGCCATGCCAAGAGTATCGGGAGTGACCGAAGGACGAGTCAAAAACCGATTGTCGATAGCCCTATCGGAGATTCCGATAGCGGCCATTTCATTTTACCGGCGGGTCCTTCAACGCATCGCGCAGCGCGGTCAGAAAGCCTTCCTTGCGCCGCGACAGCGCCTGACGCCGGCGAAACAACGACAGCGCGACATCGCGCGCCGGCGCAATCGACATCGTTTTGAGCACGCCCAGCGCCACTTCGTTGTCGGCACAAGGCCGCGGCACGATGGCGATGCCTTTGCCGGATTGCACGATGGCCTTCATGGTCTCGATGTTGTCGGCGACCGCCAGGATATTGGGTCGCGTGCCGATGTCCGTGAACAGCGACATCACCACCCGCCCGTATCCGACCGAGAGTTCGCTCATCACGATGGGTTCGGCGACCAGGCGGCCGACGTCGATCGGCTGCTTGGCCTTTGCCAAGGAATGCTTCGGGTGCGCGATCAAGGCCATCTCGATCGACGTCAGCCGCTCGAACACCAGCCCGGCCGGCACACGATCCGGCTCCGACTCGATGGCGATTCCGGCATCGATGCGCTCTTCGTGGAGGTCGTCGAAGATGTGTTTGGTCGGCGCGGTGAAAATCTCCAGCCGCGCGCTCGGCAGCAACTCCTCGAGATTGCGGAACAGCCGCGGCATGAACAGCTGCGCCAGGCCGGAGCCCATGCCGATCGAGAACGTGTCGAGGACCGCGCCGCGCAACCGCCGTGCCGTGTCCGTGAGGCTCAAC
>JANMSZ010000082.1:0-5886 GCA_031389925.1 Hyphomicrobiales bacterium
AAGCAGGGTGATTAGTTCGCTAGTTTTCATTTGATGTGCTCCGGCCAATCAAAGCGGACAGCCGCTTTAGGCCCCGATGAACATTGATTTTTACAGACGACTCCGACATGCCGCATCGGCTTGACGCTTCGGTAACGCTCAATCCATCGAGTTTCACGCTCTGAATCGCGCAACGCATTTTTCTCGGAAGGGCACTCATGAGCTTATGCAGATCGTGGGCGCTTTCGACGGCGATATGATCGTCTTGCGCGAGAGCTTCGTTATCGCTCTCTATCAGCTCCGCGGCGAAAGAAGTTCGCCTCCGACGCAAACGATCAATGAGTTTATAGCGTGCGATGGCATAAACCCAAGGCGTAAGCGGTCCGTCGGAGTTGTAGGTATGACGCTGTGTATGGACTGCGATTAGAGCTTCCTGCACAAGATCCTCCGCTTCGCCAAGGCCTTGCCCGGCGCTCTCAATCCTGCGCTTGTAGTAAGCGCGCAAACGATTACTCAGCCTATCGAGCAAAGCTCGATAGGCTGCCGAATCACCGTTGAGGCCGGCGATCATCAGGTTCTTTAATTCGTCCTCGGTGTTCAGCATCGGCCTTAACCCTATATTCGTAAGCGAACGGGTTTTGGTTACAAAAACCGACAACGAATTGCGGCCGCGTGGGCCAAACGAATTTCGAAGTCATTTGCCTAATATCGTGTCAGAGGCCAGCCTAATATTGAAATGCGGCTATTCGGGCGAGTGTTTTACGGAACCATAATCGGCGGTTGAATTGGGCTTGCGAAAGAGTCGTAATGTGGCCCGAGCACAAAGTGGCGCGAAGCGCAAAAGCCCCCGCGCCTAGCGCAGGGGCTTTTCGTTGAGGCTGTAGGCTCGCGTTACTTCTTGGCGGAGACGTCGGCCTTGGGTTCGGCCTTGGCGCCTTCCTTGATGAAGCCCGAGAACTTCTTCTGGAAGCGCGACACGCGGCCGCCGCGGTCCATCAACTGCTGCTGGCCGCCGGTCCAGGCCGGGTGCGACTTCGGGTCGATGTCGAGGTTCATGACATCGCCTTCATTGCCCCAGGTGGAGCGGGTGACGAATTCGCTGCCGTCGGTCATCACGACCTTGATCGTGTGGTAGTCCGGGTGAATATCTTGCTTCATGATCAGGTTCCGTTAAGCGCGTGTTCCGCGCCGAAAATGGGCTGGATTTGGCGGGTCTATACAGGACATATCGCCTAGCGGCAAGGTCATGAGAAGCCGCCGCATTTGACCCCGATCAAGGCCGCAGGGCATTGTTCTCTCTATCGAATTAGCTGACGCCACAGCCGGGCGTTCAACGAAAAGGCGTCGCTTCGCATGAGTTTTGCCAGTGATGGACGTGGCGGTCTCGATGCGCCAAATGGGCCAAGCGCCGCGACGGCCGGCAAACGCGTCAAGCTGAAGCCGCTGGTCCGCCTCATCCCCTATATCGCGCGCTATCGCGGCCGCGCGCTTGCCGCCTTGCTGGCGCTGACGGTCGCCGCACTGACCACGCTGCTGGTGCCGATCGCGGTCCGCCGCATGATCGATTTCGGCTTCTCGGCGCAGGCCGCGGCGCTGATCGACAGCTACTTCGCGGTCATGATCGCGGTGGTCGCGATCCTCGCGGCCTCGAGCGCGCTGCGCTACTACCTCGTCACCACGTTGGGCGAGCGCATCGTCGCCGATCTGCGCGGCGACGTCTTCGCGCACCTCACGCGGCTGTCGTCCGCTTTTTTCGACACCGCCAAGACCGGCGAGATGGTGTCGCGGCTCACCGCCGACACCACGCAGATCAAATCGGCGGTCGGGGCTTCTGTTTCAATTGCCTTGCGGAACATGGTGCTGTTTTTCGGCGGCGCCACCATGATGGTGGTGACCAGCCCGCGGCTGTCGCTGTTCGTGCTCGGCGCCATCCCAATTATTGTATTGCCGCTGGTCGGCTTCGGCCGTTCGGTGCGCCGCCAGTCGCGCGTGGCGCAAGACACGTTGGCCGATGCCTCCGGTTATGCCAGCGAGCTGATCGGTGCGGTGCGCACGCTACAAGCTTTTACGTTCGAGAAGCCGGCGTCGGTGCGCTTCCGCGGCGCGGTCGAGCAGGCCTATGAGGCGGCGCGCGGCGCGACGCGGTCGCGCGCGGTGCTGACCGCGATCGCAATCTTTCTGGTGTTCGCCAGCGTTGTGCTGGTGTTGTGGGTCGGCGCGCAGGACGTGCTGGCGGGCCGCATCACGGCGGGACGGCTGAGCCAGTTCGTGCTTTACGCGGTGTTTGCTGCCGGTGGCTTAGGCGAACTCAGCCAAGTGTGGGGCGAGATTTCGCAGGCCTCGGGCGCGGCCGAGCGGCTGTTCGAGATTCTGCGGATCGAGCCGGAGATCAAGGCGCCGCCGCTGCCGGTGAAATTGCCGGCGCCGGCGCGCGGCGAGGTGGCGTTCAAGGACGTGCGCTTTGCCTATCCGACGCGGGCCGACACGCCGGTGCTCGACAGCCTGTCGTTCCACGTGAAGCCCGGCGAGAAGGTCGCGCTGGTCGGGCCTTCGGGCGCCGGCAAGAGCACGATCTTTCATTTGATCCTGCGCTTCTACGACCCGCTGTCGGGCAGCGTCACCTTCGACGGCGTCAATCTGCCGGATGCCGATCCGGCGGACTTGCGTTCGCGCATCGCATTGGTGCCGCAGGACGCGGTGGTGTTCGCGGCGAGCGTGCGCGAGAACATCCGCTTCGGCCGTCCCGACGCCAGCGATGCCGAGATCGAGCAGGCGGCGGAGGCCGCGCATGCCGCGGAGTTCATCGTGCGCATGCCGCACGGCTACGAAACGCAAGTCGGCGAGCGCGGCATCATGCTGTCGGGCGGCCAGCGTCAGCGCATCGCCATCGCGCGCGCGATTTTGCGCGAGGCGCCGCTGCTGCTGCTCGACGAGGCGACCTCGGCGCTCGATGCCGAGAGCGAAACGCTGGTGCAGCAGGCGCTGACCAAGCTGATGCAGACGCGCACCACCATCGTCATCGCGCATCGTCTGGCGACGGTGCAGTCCTGCGACCGCATTCTGGTGCTCGACCATGGCCGCATCGTCGAGGAGGGCACGCACCACGCGCTCACCGCCGCTGGCGGCCTCTATGCGCGGCTGGCGAAGCTGCAGTTTGATGTGGGGTAGGTTTTCGTCGTCCCCGCGAAGGCGGGGACCCAGCACTTAAGAAAGCAAGGGCTGGATTCCCGCTTTCGCGGGAATGACCGGAGAAAGATTTACGTCCGCCACGTCATCCTATTCACCGCGATCCCGGACACCTGGTTCTTGTCTTCGCCGGCATAAACAAAGCCATGCTTTTCGTAGAAGCGGATGGCGCGGGCGTTGTCCTTGTTGACCAGCAGGTCGAGGCCTTGCGGCGAAATGCGCTTGGCTTCGTCGAGTAGCGTGAGCGCGATGTCCGAGCCCCAATGCTCGGGCGCGACCACGATTTGGTCGAGATACATGCACATCGGATCGACGGTGACGAAGCCGACCAGCGTGCCGCCGATCTCCGCCACGACGATCCGCGCTACCGGCACCAGTTCGTTGCGCCAGCGCTCGCGCCACCAATCGAGCCGCTTGGTGAAATCGAGATGCGGATAATGCTGCTGCCATGTGCGCCGCCACAGCTCGATCGCCGCGTCTTCGTCGGCGGTCGAGTAGGGGCGGAGGGTGGGCATTGAGTGCGTTGGCATCTGATCCGTCACCCTGAGGTGCGAGCGTAGCGAGCCTCGAAGGGCGACGGCCCATGTCTCGCAAGTTTTGGCGTTCATCCTTCGAGGGCCGCTTCGCGGCCACCTCAGGATGACGGGCTAAGAGTGTCGCGGGTCACCGCTCGGTCAGCTTGAACTCGATGCGGCGGTTGCGCTTGTAGGCGTCGTCGGTCTTCTCCGGATCGATCGGCTGAAATTCGCCGAAGCCGGCGGCGACCAGGCGCTGCGGCGGAATGCTCTTGCTGGCGAGGTACTGCACGACCGCGATGGCGCGCGCCGCCGACAGGTCCCAGTTCGACTTGAACACCGGCCCGGAAATCGGCCGCACGTCGGTGTGGCCGTCGACCCGCAGCACCCAGGCAATATCGGCCGGAATCTTCTGGCTCAGTTCGAGGATCGCGGTGGCGATCTTGTCGATTTCGACGCGCGCCTCCGGCCGCAACTCGGCCTTGCCGACATCGAACAACAGCTCTGATTGCAGCACAAAGCGGTCGCCGACGATGCGGATATCCGGACGGTTGCCGAGGATCTCGCGCAAGCGACCAAAGAAGTCCGAGCGGTACTTCGTCAGCTCCTGCACGCGCGCGGCCAGCGCCAAATTGAGCCGCGAGCCGAGATCGGCGATGCGGGCCTGCGATTCTTTATCCTTTTGCTCGGTGGCGGCGAGCGAGGACTCGATCGCTGCGAGCTGACGGCGCAGCGCCAAGATCTGCTGATTGAGGATTTCGACCTGCGCCAGCGCGCGGGCGGATATTTTCTTCTCGCCTTCGAGCTGGCCGGCAAGCGCATTGGCCTGGCCTTGCGCCGTCGACAACCCGGCGCCGGCGCCCTCGGCGATACCTTTGAATTTATCGCGCTCGCTTTCGGCGGTGGCTAGCGAGGCGCGCAGTTGCGCCAGCATGTCCTCGGCGTTGGCCTTGCCGCCTTTCTCCATCGACAGCAGGTCGGTGAGTTCGGCGATCTGCGCATTCAGGCGGTTGAGCGCGGTGTCCTTACCGGCGACTTCCTGCTGCAGATAAAACTGCACGACAACGAACACGGTCAGAATGAAAATGATGCTCAGGATCAGCGTCGACAAAGCGTCGACGAATCCCGGCCAGTAGTTCATGCCGCTGTCGCCGCGGCGCGATCGTGCAAGCGCCATGAAGGGTTACCGTCCGACTTTTTCGCGCACCATGATCTCCAGCAGGCGCTTGATCTCGCGCTGCTGGTCGGCTTGGCCATCGACCCAGTCGCGGATCATCTGCTGCTCGGTGCGCATGTGATGCACCAGGCCCTGAATCGCTTCGGCGAGATTGGCCATCGCGGTGTTGGCGGCCTTGCCGGAGCCGGCCTGGTCGACGGCGAGGCGCAACTGGTCGATCGCCGAACGCACTTCGCCGGTGACGCCGGCGGTGGGCGCGCCGGGCTCGGTGCTGTGGTCGTAGACCGTGGTCGAAAGCCAGTCTTCCAGTTCGGTATAGAAGCGGTTCTGCGCCTGGCTCGATTGCAGATCGAGGAAGCCGAGGATCAGCGAACCGGCGAGGCCGAACAGCGACGACGAAAACGAAATGCCCATGCCGGACAATGGTGCGGCGAGGCCCTCGCGCAGCGTATCGAACATGCTGCCGGCGTCGCCGCCGGGCTTGAGGCCTTGGATGACGGCGCCGACCGAACTCACGGTCTCGATCAGGCCCCAGAAGGTGCCGAGCAGGCCGAGGAACACCAGCAGGCCGGTCATGTAGCGCAGGATGTCGCGCGCCTCGTCGAGACGGGTGGCGATCGAGTCGAGAATGCCGCGCATCAGTTGCGCGGACATCGCCATGCGGCCGACGCGGCTGCCGAGGATCGCGGCCATCGGTGCCAGCAGCACCGGCGGGCGGTCGACGGCGAGGCCGGGATCGGCGAGGCGGAAATTATTGACCCAGGCGATTTCCGGATAGAGGCGGAGCACCTGGCGCACCGCCAGGATGATGCCGATGGCGAGCACGCCCAGGATCAGCCCGTTCAATCCGGGGTTGGCCATGAAGGCCACCTGGATCTGCTTGTACAGCAGGAATGACACCAGCCCGCCGAGCACGACGAACACCAGCATCCGGAACAGGAAGATGCGGGGCGATGAAAGTTTGAGCGGATCGAGTTCTTTTGCCATGAGCTAAATTGACATGATCCTCACGCGAATCCGGCCTGAATC
>JANMSZ010000089.1:0-2502 GCA_031389925.1 Hyphomicrobiales bacterium
ACGTCCGGCAGACGGAAGGCATCGGCCGGACCGTCGCCGTTCACCAGCGTCGCCGCCGAGGTGATGCAGATTTCCGCCAGATCGATGTCGACCACGGCCTCGTACAGATCGGCGTTCGACACGTGCACGATCGGGTGCGCCTCGAGCGACGAGCCGATGCGCTTCTGCGCGCGCTCAATCTCGATGGCGCCGGTGACGACGCCGCGCACGATGCGCACCTTGCGCCATTTCTCGGCAAGCTTGTCGTCGCGCCACGATGCCGGCACCTCGGGGAATGTTTCGAGATGCACCGACTTGGCATCCGCGCCGTAGCGCGAGGCCCAGGACTCTTCCGTGGTGAAGCACAGCATCGGCGCCAGCCAGATCACCGTGCAGCGGAACAGGTGATCGATCACGGTCAGCGACGCCTTGCGCGTCGCCGACGAAATCGGATCGCAATACAGAACGTCCTTGCGGATATCGAAATAGAACGCCGACAGATCGGAGGTCATGAAGGCCGACAGCGCGGCGAAGATGCGCTTGTAGTCGAAATCGGCATAGGCCTGGCGCACCAGCGTATCGAGTTCGCTGAGCCGATGCAGCATCAGCCGCTCCAACTCCGGCATTTGCTCGAACTTGACGCGCTCGTCGTCATGGAAATGCGCCAGCGAGCCGAGCATCCAGCGCAGCGTGTTGCGCAGCTTGCGATAGGTGTCGGCCGTGGTCTTGAGGATTTCCGGCCCGATGCGCAGATCGTCGGCGTAATCCGAGGCGCAGACCCACATGCGCAGGATGTCGGCGCCGGAATTCTTGATGACGTCCTGCGGCGCGGTGACGTTGCCGGTCGACTTCGACATCTTGCGGCCCTGCTCGTCGAGCACGAAGCCGTGCGTCAGCACCACATCGAACGGCGCGCGGCCGCGCGTGCCGCACGACTCCAGCAGCGACGAATGAAACCAGCCACGATGCTGGTCGGAGCCTTCGAGATACATCACGGTGTCTTGGCCGCCGTCGACCTTGCGCTTGATGCCGGCGAGCTGCGGGAAATGACCTTCGTCTTCCAGCACAAACGCATGCGTGGAGCCGCTATCGAACCAAACGTCGCAGATGTCGTCGACTTTTTTCCAACTTTCGTTGGCTAAGCTCGGCCCAAGGAAGCGTTCGCGCGCGCCGTCTTTGTACCAGGCGTCGGCGCCCTCTTTTTCGAAAGCGTCGACGATGCGCGCGTTCACCTCATCGTCGATGAGCGGCGTAGCCGAGCCATCAGGATTTTCTTTGATAAAGACAGCAATGGGTACGCCCCAGGCGCGCTGGCGCGAGATCACCCAATCCGGCCGGCCGGCGATCATGCCGGTGATGCGGTTCTGCCCGGCGGCAGGCACCCAGCGCGTTTCACCAATTGCCTTCAGCGCTCTGTTCCGCAACGTATCAAAAGCAGCCACGCGAGAATCTTGTGACCACCTGATATGTGCATTTGTGATCGGCATATCCATCGCGATGAACCACTGCGGTGTGTTGCGGAAGATGATCGGCTTTTTCGAGCGCCACGAATGCGGATACTGATGCTTGAGACGGCCACGGGCGATGATGTTGCCGGCTTCGGCCAGCGCCGCGATCACGGCGTTATTGGCGTCGCCCTTCTCGCCTTTATCGTTGATGACGCGCTTTCCCGTGAAGCCTGGCGCTGCTTCGGTCAGCGCGCCGTTCTCATCGACGGTATAGGGAATCGCGGGATTGATGCCGCGCGCTTCCAACGCGGCGCGGTTGGCGGTCCAGACCTCGAAGTCCTCGCGGCCGTGGCCCGGCGCGGTGTGCACAAAGCCGGTGCCGGTATCGTCGGTGACGTGGTCGCCGGCAAGCAGAGGAACGTCGAAGTCATAGCCTTTGCCACGAAGCGGATGAGCGCAGACGAGCGCACGAAGGTCATAGGCCGCAAATTCTCTTACGCGAGTGTACTTCTCGACCTTTGCTACGCGCATAACATCATCGGCTAGCTTGTCGGCCAATATGAGTTGATCGCCGGCTTGAGCCCAGTTGTCGGCCGGTGCGGCTGTAATCTCGTACAGCGAGTAGGCAATCTTTGGTGAAAAGCTGATCGCTCGGTTGCCGGGGATCGTCCAGGGCGTGGTGGTCCAGATTACCACACTTGCTCCCGTATATCCTTCGATAACTGGAAACTTCACCCACACCGTATCGCTGGTGTAATCCTCGTACTCGATCTCGGCCTCGGCGAGCGCGGTCTTCTCCACCACGCTCCACATCACCGGCTTCGAGCCGCGATACAAAGTCTGGTTGGCGGCGAACTTCATCAGCTCGCGCGCGATCTGCGCCTCGGCCGCAAAGCTCATCGTCGTATAAGGATGATCCCAGTCGCCGTCGACGCCGAGACGCTTGAATTCGTCGAGCTGCACTTCGAGCCAGCGCTGCGCATAGGCGCGGCACTCCTGGCGGAACGCGACCATCGCCGCCGGATCGGAGAAATTCGGCTTCGGCTTGTTCTTGGAGCGGTAGTTCTCTTCCTCG
>JANMSZ010000098.1:0-3760 GCA_031389925.1 Hyphomicrobiales bacterium
TAAAGCCGGATGATCGCGAGCGCGACGGCGACGATCAGCGCCGATTTCGGCGGATCGCGCATGAACAGAATCGACAGCACCGCGAGGGTGAGCACCAGCGCGTTCAGCCGGTCGATCTTGGCATAGGTGATCTGGAAGCCGAAGAACGACGGCAGGATCAGCAACAACGCCACCGCAACTGCGACCGGCCAGAACCAGCGGTTGATTCGCCGTCCGATCGTAAATGCAGTGGACGGCAGGAAACGCTCGATCGCCGCCCACGCCTCCGGCGTCGCCGGACGGCACAGCACGGCGAGGAAAACCAGGATCGGATATTCCGCGATCCAGGAAAACGTGTAGGGCGCGATCAGTCCGGCGAACAGGCCGCCGATCATGCCGCCAAATGATAGAGCGACATAGAACGCGGTCAGATGTGCCGCATGCGGCCGGCTGCGCGCCAGTTCGCCGTGGCACGCCATGGTGATGACGAAGAACGCGAGCAGATGCGCGGCGAGGTTCGGCAGCAGCGGCACGTAGCCTGAGGTCAGCAGCAATGCGACCACGCCGGCAATCGCAAAGGGCTGCAACAGCAACATGAAGGGTTGCGACAGCGGCGGCCGCCGCGCGAACACCAGCACCCAGGTCAGCAGATAAAGCGACAGCGGCATCACCCACATCAGCGGCGCGGCGCCGATGTCGGTCGAGATGTGCGCGGTCACGGCAACCAAAAGTCCCGACGGCACCGCCGAGACGAAGACCCAGCGCCCGATCGTGCGCCATGACGGCTTCGGCGTGGCCGGCGCCTCGTGGGTCGCTTGCGCGTTCGGGGCAGCGCGCAACAGCAACACGCCGCAGCCCGCGATCAGCAGTGTCAGCGCAACGAAGCCGACGCTCCATAACCGGCTTTGCGTCTGTACCGCGAAGATCGGCTCCAGCAGGATCGGATAGGACAGCAGCGCCAGGAAGCTGCCGATGTTGGACGCGGCGTAGAGGAAATAGGGATCCTTGCCGTCTTCATGACCGGTGTTCACGAACCAGGCCTGCAGCAGCGGGTTGTTCGCCGCGAGCGCGAAAAACGGCAGCCCGATCGACACCGCAAACAAACCAAGCAGCCAGAACTCCGTGCCGCGCGCCGGCGGCTCGCCCCAGCCTTGCGAAATCGACAGCGGCAGCGTCAGCGCCGCCGCGATCAGCAGCGCCAAATGCACGGCCACCGGCACCATCCGCCGCTGCGCTTTCGCCAGCCAATGCGCATAGGCATAGCCTAAGAGCAGCATGGTCTGGAAAAACACCATGGCGATCGACCACACCGACGGCGAGCCGCCGAGCTGCGGCAACACCATGCGGGTGAACATCGGCTGCACGGCAAAGAGCAGCAGCGCGCTGAGAAACACCGCCGCGGTATACGTGGCGAGAACCAGCCTTGGTGAGGGTGGAGCGGACATCGGCTCTCGTCCTATACTAGATTCGGGCCGCCTCCCTATGACGGCCGCAGGGAGGAACTATGGGTGTCATCGCCTGGATCATCATCGGCCTGGTCGCGGGTTGGCTGGCGACGCAGATTCTCGGCGGCAGCGGCGGCTTGTTGAAGAACCTCGCGGTCGGGCTGGTCGGCGCCATCGTCGGTGGCTGGCTGTTCGGCCTGCTCAAACTGCAGGTCATGCCCGATTTCTGGGGCAATCTGATCACCGCCACCATCGGCGCTATCGTGTTTTTGCTGATCTGGCGCGCAGTTAGACGCGCCTGAGCGGCAAAATCGCGACCTTGCGGCGATGCCGCCGCAGCCGTAAGTATCCCCCCAAAGTAGGAAACTATGGCCATCGTCCTCGACCTCGTGAACAACCCGCGCCCGCGCCATCCGGAGAAGGCGCACCGCCCGGATTCCCCGCTCGCCAAAAAGCCCGACTGGATCCGCGTCAAGGCGCCGGTGTCGCCGGGCTACGAGCAGACGCGCGCGATCATGCGCGAGAACGGCCTCGTCACCGTATGCGAGGAGGCCGGCTGCCCGAATATCGGCGAGTGCTGGGAGAAGAAGCACGCCACCTTCATGATCATGGGCGACACCTGCACGCGCGCTTGCGCCTTCTGCAACGTCAAGACCGGCTTGCCGGGCGCGCTCGATCCCAACGAGCCGACGCATGTCGGCCAGGCCACCGCCAAGCTCGGCCTCGCGCATATCGTCGTGACGTCAGTCGACCGCGACGATCTCGCCGACGGCGGCGCGCAGCATTTTGCGCAGACCATCCGCGCCATCCGCGAAAACTGCCCGACCACGACCATCGAAATTCTCACGCCCGATTTCCTGCGCAAGGACGGCGCGCTCGAGGTCGTCGTCGCGGCCAGGCCCGACGTGTTCAACCACAATCTCGAAACCGTGCCGTCGCATTATCTCACCGTGCGGCCCGGCGCGCGTTATTTCCATTCGCTGCGGCTGTTGCAGCGTGTGAAAGAACTCGATCCGCAGATGTTCACCAAGTCCGGCATCATGGTGGGTCTGGGCGAGGAACGTAACGAGGTGCTGCAGGTGATGGACGACCTGCGCTCGGCCAATGTCGACTTCCTCACCATCGGGCAATATCTGCAGCCGACCCGCAAGCATCACGAAGTGAAACGCTTCGTGCCGCCGGACGAGTTCAAGTCGCTGGAGACCATCGCCTACGCCAAGGGCTTCCTGATGGTGGCGTCGTCGCCGCTGACGCGTTCGTCGCATCATGCCGGCGAGGATTTCGCGCGGCTGAAGACGGCGCGCGCGCAAAAATCCTAAAGTGCCTTCCTTTTCCAATAGGCGAAGCGTCCGCCACTCAGCGGCCGACATGTTCGATCTGGTCGCGGACGTCGAGAAATATCCGCAATTCGTGCCGCTGTGCAGCGCGATGAAGGTTAAAAGCCGCGCCGAGAAGGCTGAGGGCGTCGCCGTCGTCGTCGCCGCGATGACGGTCGCCTACAAACTCATCCACCAGACCTTCACCAGCCGCGTCACGCTCGACCGCGCCAATCTGAAAATCATGGTCGAATATCTCGATGGCCCGTTCAGCCGGTTGCAGAATCGCTGGACGTTTCACGCCACGGGCGAAAATACCTGCACCGTCGAATTCTATATCGACTACGAGTTCAAGAGCCGCACGCTGGCCATGCTGATGGGCGCGATGTTCGACACCGCGTTCCGCAAATTCGCGGTCGCTTTCGAGAAGCGCGCCGACGATGTCTATGGGCGCAAGCCCACTGACAAGCCCACCTGAGTTTTGTCATCGCGAAAGCACGCTCGGCGAATTTGTTGTAGGCTCATCGGCACTCGACGCAACCACGGGCCGCCAGGATTTCATCTGGTACAAGCAAAAGCTTGAGCAGAAATAAGATCGGACTGTTCTGACGTGACCGACGTCTTGGAGCCCCGCGCGCCGGAAAGCGAGCCGACCTTCGAAGAGGCCCGCGCGCAGTCGAGCGTCGCGCGCGGCTGGCTCAACGGCGATTTTGTCGATCAGGTCAGCTATCCGGTCACCTACACCGGCGCGCCGGTCAAGTTCGTCGTCACCGCGCATCCGCCCGCCACGGCGTCGGCGGTCGTCGATGTGTTCAAGCCCGCGTTCAAGGTGCTTGAGGCGATGTCGCGCGGCAAGATCAAGGTCGAGGAACACTGGGGCGCTAGCGTCCACAAGGACCGCGAAGGCGTGGCGGCGCTCAACGACGGCCGCTCGCACTTTGCGCCGATTTACTCCGGGTGGGACAGCAAGGCCTATCGCCTGGTGCAAGGCCTGCAATTGCCCGGGCTGTTTCCCAATTC
>JANMSZ010000104.1:0-9810 GCA_031389925.1 Hyphomicrobiales bacterium
CAGCCCGATGCCGAACAGCTTCTGCTTGCCGGTACTCTGCGTGAAATCCATGACGTCCCTTTGTGCAATTAGAAGTCGGTGAGCCCGAGCACGTCGGCCATCGAATACAGCCCCGGCTTCTGATTGCGCGCCCACAGCGCCGCGTGCAGCGCGCCGCGCGCGAAGATCATGCGGTCCTCGGCTTTGTGCACCAGCTCGATGCGTTCGGCGGGGCCTGCAAAGATCACGCTGTGCTCGCCGACCACGCTGCCGCCGCGCAACGTAGCAAAGCCGATATCGCCGGCCCGGCGCGCGCCGGTGTGGCCCTCGCGCGTCGCGACCGAACACTTGTTGACGTCGATGCCGCGGCCTTCCGCCGCCGCGCGGCCGAGCATCAGCGCGGTGCCGGACGGCGCATCGACCTTCTGATTGTGGTGCATCTCGAGGATTTCGATATCGAACGAGGCGTCGAGCGTCTTGGCGACACGCCGGGTCAGCGCCGCCAGCAGATTGACGCCGAGGCTCATATTGCCGGACTTGACGATGATCGCGGTCTTGGCGGCGGCCTTGATCGTGGCCTCGTCGGCCGCAGTCATGCCGGTGGTGCCGATGATGTGCACCTTGCCGGCCTTGGCCGCGAGCGCCGCGAAGGACGTCGTCGCCACCGGAATGGTGAAATCGATGATGCCGTCGGCCTGCTCCATCAGCGGGCCGACGTCTCCGGTGAGCTTGACGTTGCTCTCGCCGAGGCCCGCCAGCGTGCCGGCGTCCCAGCCGATCAGCGGCGAGCGCGCGTCTTCCAGCGCACCGCTCAGCGCGAGATCCTTGTTGTCGGCGATCGCCTTGACCAGCGTGCGGCCCATCCGCCCGCCGGCACCGGCGACCACGAGCCGCATTGGGGCCATGGCGTAAACTCCCGGAACTCTGGCGAGGGTATAGCGGGCGGGGCCGCCCTTGTCATTCTAAGGCTGCGGGCCATCGTAGCCTTCGATGATGACGATTTCGCCGATTCCCTTGCCGATGCGGAGCGCCTTGGCCTTCTGATACTCCGGCGAGCGGTAACAGGTCAGGGCCGCGTCATAGCTCGGGAATTCGATCACCACCACGCGCGAACGCAGCTTGCCTTCGACCGCCGCGGATTGGCCGCCGCGGATCAGAAATTTTGCACCGAAGTGGCGGAACGGCTCGGCGTTCGCCGCAACATAAGCCTTGTAGCCGTCCATATCCGTCACATCGATATTCGCCACCCAATAACCCTTGGCCATTTCAGTCCCCTGTTACTTTTTTGCTTGCTTGATCTCCGCGACGATCGCGTCCGCCGCCGCTTTCGGATCGGCGGCTTCCACGATCGGCCGCCCGACCACGAGATAATCGGCGCCGGCAGCAATCGCCTTTTCCGGCGTCATGACGCGTTTCTGATCGTCGCGTGCGCTGCCCGCAGGCCGAATGCCCGGCGTCACCAGCGACAGGCCGGGTCCGACGATCTTGCGCAGGTTCGCCGCCTCCTCCGCCGAGCACACCAGGCCGTCGACCTTGAGGTCGCGGGCCTGCGCCGCGCGCTGCCCGACCAGGGCGCTGACGCCGAGCTTGTAGCCGGCGGTGAACAAATCCGAATCGTCATACGATGTCAGCACCGTAACGCCGAGAATCTTCAGCTTGGAGCCGCGCTTGGCTTCCATCGCCGCCGTCATGGTCTGCGGATAGGCGTGCACGGTGAGGAACGTCGCGCCGGTCTGCGCCACGCTCTCGACACCCTTGGCGACCGTGTTGCCGATGTCGTGCAGTTTGAGATCGAGGAACACCTGCTTACCGGCCGCGATCAATGCCGCGGTGAACGACAGGCCGCCGGCAAAGGCGAGCTGATAGCCGATCTTGTAGAACGACACCGAGTCTCCCAGCCGCTCGACCATGGCTTCGGCCACGGCCACCGTCGGCAGATCGAGAGCGACAATCAGGCGATCACGCGCGTCCAAGGCATTCCTCCGTTCAATGAAGTTCTCCACTCATCAACCGCGCCATATCAACCAATCGCGCAAGCTGCGCGCGGAACAGATTGGCGGTGCGCACGTCGATGATGTTGTCCATGTCGTCGAAGGCCTGCTCGGCGTTTTGCACCGCGACCTGTTCCGGGATCACCAGCGCGCCGCAGCCAAGCTCGAGAATCTGCCGCAGCGCCATCAGCGAGCGTAAGCCCCCGGTATTGGTCGGCGACGCCGCCGAGATCGCGAAGACGCGGCCCTTGAACGCGGCATAAGTCGGATCGCCGCGCTCGCGCACGCGCGACACCCAATCGATGGCGTTCTTCAACAGCGGCGTCACCGACGCTGAGTATTCCGGGCTGGCGATGAAGATGCCGTGATGCGCCATGATCATCTGCTTGAGCTTGACGGCGTTGGCCGGCGGATCGGACTTGGCTTCGAGATCGCCGTCATAGATCGGCAGCGGATAATCCTGCAACGAGATGCGCGTGACGTCGGCGTCGATCAGCGTCAGTTCTTTGGCCGCCAGCGCCGCCAGCTTGACGTTGTGCGAGCCGCTTCGGCTCGAGCCCGGCAGGACCAGAATTTTAGGGGCAGGCATCGGCGGCTCCGTTGACCTTCGGCCACCAATATCACGCGACGATCAGTGGCCGCGATAGACCCACACGCGCGCCGGCGGCAGGTTCAGCCAAATCAGGTCGGACGCCTTGGCCGTGATGCCGGACAATCCCTTCGGGATCGGCGGCACCATCGCATAGGTGAATTGAATGAAGGGCGCGCCCGGCGCCAGCAGACCCAGCGCATCGGAGATCAGCCGCAGCCGCGTGCGCAGCGGCTTGGTGACCAGCGGCAGACCGGACACCATGGCGGCGGCCGGATCGCGCACGGTGTCGCTGAGCAAACGCTTCAACCGGTAGGCATCGCCCTGCACCACGGTCGCCGCCGGATAGCGCGTGCGCAGCAGGCGGCAAAAGTCGGGATCGAATTCGACCAGGATCAGACGCTTGGGATCGACGCCGCGCTGAACCAGCGCCTCGGTCACCGGACCGGTGCCGGGGCCGAGCTCGATCACCGGGCCGGTCGAGTGCGGATCGACATAGCTCGCCATGGTACGCGCGAGCGCCTTGCTCGACGGCATCACCGCGCCGGTCGACAGCGGGTTCTCAAACCATGTGCGAATGAACCGCATCTCGTCGTCGAGACGCAGCGGCTTTTTTTCAACGCGGACAGCTGAATGCGACGGCATTGGTGGGTCACGCGTGCAATGCGGCGGGAGCCGCAAAATTAATCGGTATAGGGCGACGGGCGAAGGGTCAAGGCGCTAGTGCCGCCGATTTGAAGTTCCTGCATCACCTACCGCAAGTTCGTTCAGGAACTTCAAATCGATAAGCGGCACTAGAATCATATAATTGCTAGTGCCCCTTTGTTTCCGAAGTTCGTGTCAGAGCTCGCTGCAATGGTTCACGAACTTCGGAAACGGGGCACTAGTCGGAACGGCTGCTCCGACCCCCCAACCCATCGAGAAACTCTTTGACCCGGCTGAAGAAACCGGCGGATTCAGGCTGCGTTTCCTCCGACGACAATTTTTCGAACTCGGTGAGCAGCTCGCGCTGCTTTTTGGTGAGATTCTGCGGCGTTTCCACCGCTACTTGAACGTACATGTCGCCCATTTGTTTCGAGCGCAGCACCGGCATGCCCTTGGCCGTCAGCCGGAAGCGGCGGCCGGTCTGGGTGCCGCCGGGAACTTTGACCCGGGCCTTGCTGCCGTCGATCGACGGCACCTCGAATTCACCGCCCAGCGCCGCCGTGGCCATCGAAATCGGCACCCGGCAGTGCAGATCGGCGCCGTCGCGCTGGAAGAATTCATGCGGCTGCAGCGACAGGAAAATATAGAGGTCGCCCGGCGGGCCGCCGCGCAAGCCGGCCTCGCCTTCGCCAGCCAACCGGATTCGGGTGCCGTCCTCGACGCCGGCCGGGATATTGACCGAAAGCATGCGCTCGCGCGTGACCCGTCCAGCCCCGGCGCAGGACGCGCAAGGATCGTCGATCACCTGGCCGCGGCCTTGACAGGTCGGGCAGGTCCGCTCCAGCGTGAAGAAGCCCTGAGCATGTCTTATCTTGCCGGCGCCGCCGCAACTCGCGCAGACCTTCGGCTTGGTGCCGGTCTTGGCGCCGGTGCCCGAACAGATTTCGCAAGCCACCGAAGTCGGAATGCGGATTTGCGCGGTCTTGCCCTCGTAGGCTTCCTCGAGGGTGATCTCCATGTTGTAGCGCAGGTCCGAGCCGCGCTCGCGGCCCTGGCCGCGGCCACCGCCACCGCGCCGGCCACCCATGCCGAACAGGTCGTCGAAAATATCGGAGAAGGTGTGGGCGAAATCCGAGCCGAAACCGTGCGCGCCACCGCCATTGCCTTGCTCGAAGGCGGCGTGACCGAAGCGGTCATAGGCGGCGCGCTTGTCGGGATCCTTGAGGACCTCGTAGGCTTCGTTGATTTCCTTGAATTTGACTTCGCAGGAGCTGTCGCCCGGATTTTTGTCGGGATGCCATTTCATGGCGAGCTTGCGGAACGCCGCCTTCAGCCCTCCGTCATCGACGGAGCGTTCAACCTCAAGCGATTCGTAGTAGCAGCGCTTGGACATTACGACACCTTGCCGTCATGGCGGGACGCACGCCCCGCCATGAAGGAGCAAAAAATATGCCCCCGGGATTTCCCCGGGGGCGCGTTGATTGTGGAGGCGTGAATCATTCGACGCTCTGACGGTTAAGCGGACTTCTTGCCGCCCTTGTCGTCGTCGACTTCGGTGAACTCCGCGTCGACCACGTCCTCTTTCTTGCCGTCGGCGCCGGTGGCGCTCTCGTGATCGCCGCCGTCTTTCGCGCCGCCTTCGGCATTCTTGTACATCGCCTCGCCGAGCTTCATCGACGCCTGCGCCAAAGTATTGGTCTTGGCGGCAATCGCGGTGGCGTCGTCGCCCTTCAGCGCTTCCTTGAGATCCGCCATGGCGTTCTCGATGGCGCTGCGTTCGACGTCGCCGACCTTCGAGCCATGCTCGGCCAGCGCCTTCTCGGTGGAATGCACCAGCGCCTCGGCGTGGTTCTTGGCTTCGACCGCGGCCTTGCGGGTCTTGTCCTCTTCGGCGTGCGCCTCCGCGTCCTTGACCATCTTCTCGATGTCGGCCTCGGACAGACCGCCCGACGCCTGGATGCGGATCTGCTGCTCTTTATTGGTCGCCTTGTCCTTGGCGGACACGTTGACGATGCCGTTGGCGTCGATGTCGAAGGTGACTTCGACCTGCGGCACGCCGCGCGGCGCCGGAGGTATACCTACAAGATCAAATTGCCCGAGGATCTTGTTGTCGGCCGCCATTTCGCGTTCGCCCTGGAAGACGCGGATGGTCACCGCGTTCTGACTGTCCTCGGCGGTCGAGAACACCTGGCTCTTCTTGGTCGGGATCGTGGTGTTGCGGTCGATGATGCGCGTGAACACGCCGCCCAGCGTTTCGATACCGAGCGAGAGCGGGGTCACGTCGAGCAGCAGCACGTCCTTGACGTCGCCTTGCAAGACGCCGGCCTGAATGGCGGCGCCGATGGCGACGACTTCGTCCGGGTTGACGCCCTTGTGCGGCTCCTTGCCGAAGAACTGCTTCACGACTTCCTGGACCTTCGGCATGCGCGTCATGCCGCCGACCAGAACGACTTCGCCGATTTCAGCGGCGGTGAGGCCGGCATCCTTGAGTGCCTTGCGGCACGGCTCGATGGTCTTCTGAATGAGGTCGTCGACCAGCGCCTCGAACTTGGCGCGGGTGAGCTTCATGGTCAGATGTTTGGGGCCGGTCGCATCGGCCGTGATGAACGGCAGATTGACTTCGGTCTGCGTGGTGGACGACAGCTCGATCTTGGCCTTCTCGGCCGACTCCTTGAGCCGCTGCAGCGCGAGCTTGTCCTTGCGCAGGTCGATGCCCTGCTCTTTCTGGAATTCGTCGGCGAGATAGTTCACCAGGCGCATGTCGAAATCTTCGCCGCCGAGGAAGGTGTCGCCGTTGGTCGACTTCACCTCGAACACGCCGTCGCCGATTTCCAGCACGGAAATATCGAAGGTGCCGCCGCCGAGGTCGTAGACCGCGATGATGCCCTGCTTGGCTTTGTCGAGACCGTAAGCGAGCGCGGCAGCCGTCGGCTCGTTAATGATGCGCAGCACTTCAAGGCCGGCGATCTTGCCGGCGTCCTTCTTGGCCTGACGTTGCGCGTCGTTGAAATAGGCGGGAACGGTGATGACGGCCTGCTCGACCTTTTGGCCGAGATAGGCTTCCGCCGTCTCCTTCATCTTTTGCAGGATGAAGGCGGAAATCTGCGAGGGCGAATAAGTTTTGCCGTCCTCTTCGACCCAGGCGTCGCCGTTGCTGGCTTTGGTGATCTTGTAGGGGACGAGCTTCTTGTCCTTCTCGATGATCGGGTCATCGTAGCGGCGGCCGACGAGGCGCTTAACCGCGAAGATCGTCTTTTCCGGATTGGTGACCGCCTGGCGCTTGGCCGGCTGGCCGACGAGACGCTCGCCGTCGTCCGTGAAGGCGACGATCGAAGGCGTGGTGCGCATGCCCTCGGCGTTCTCGATAACTTTCGGTGTCTTGCCTTCCATGACGGCAACGCACGAGTTGGTGGTGCCGAGGTCGATTCCGATGACCTTGCTCATGGTTATTCCCTCTTTGATTTGCGGCAGGCCGGCCGGGCCAAATTAGCGCCCGAACGGAGGCCAGCGGCTCATCCGCAGACCCCCCGATCCAGCCCCCTGGATACACGTTTCGCCGCCCCTTCGCGGCTTCACGCTCATATAGGAGGGGCCCCGGGAGCCGCAAGGCGCAAATCGCGTTTCGCGCGAGTTCTCAGGGGCTTTGCCGGTCTGGTGGCCCAATGGCCCAGCCCCGGGCGGCCGCCATTGCCGCCGTTCGTGCGGATAGCTAAGTCACGGGGACCGGCGGGTTCGCCGCAAGCCCGAAAGGCCGCATCCATGCTGCGCCGACTGATCATGCTCGTGACGGCTGCCGTGCTCGCTGTGGCGGCGGTGCCGGCCTCGGCCGAGCCGCAATTTCCGCCCGGATTGCGCATCGGGCTTGAGCCGCAGGGCGATCTCGTCCTGAGCAAGCAGTTTCCCGGTTTCGAGGACCCCGCCCGCAAGGCCGCGGTCGCGATCCTCGACCTGCCGGCCCGCGCTTACGAGGACATCGAGCGCTCGGCCTTCAGCGGCCAGACCGGCCTCACGGGCCTCAAGCGCGAGAGCTTTCCCTTCGCCAGCGGCGTTGGCTTTCTGATCACGGGCAAAGGCGAGGACCAAGGCGTCAAGCTGAACAAGTGGTTTCTGCTGGCGACCGCGGCCGGCCCCGAAGTCAAGGACCTCGCGGTGTTGATCAACGTCCAGGTCCCGGAAGCGGCGACCACGATTTATACCGACGCGCTGATCCGCAAGATGCTGGCGACGGTGACGTTCCGCCCCGCGCCGGTCAACGAGCAGCTCGGCATGCTGCCGTTCAAGGTCAACGAATTGTCCGGCTTCCGCGTGCTGCAGGTCTTGCCGCAAGGCGGCGTCGTCCTGATCGACGGGCCTGGCGATGATATGAGCACCACGACCTATGTCGTCGTCTCGATCGGCGCCGGCGCGCCGGAGACGCCGGATGAGCGCGCCAAGTTCGCCCGCGAACTGCTGTCGTCGGCGCCGCTGCGCGCCGTCCGCATCACGGCGGCCGAGCCGATGCGCATCGCCGGCATGCAAGGCAACGAAATCCGCGCGCAGGCGCAGGGCCTCGGCGGCGAACCGGTCAATCTGGTGCAGTGGGTGCGCTTCGGCTCGGGCGGCTTCCTGCGCGTGATCGGCGTCGGCCGCCCCGACGGCTGGGACGACATGTTCACGCGGCTGCGCGCCATCCGCGACGGCGTCGCGACGCGCTAACGTTTCGATAAAGCCTAATTGTTGTCGGCTTGCGGCGTTTCGTAAGCCGGCGATCCCTTGGGGGCCGCCTTCGGCGCGCCCTTGGACACGCCGACCATCGCCGGACGCAGCACGCGCTCGCCCAGCATGTAACCGGCCTGCATGACCTGCGCGACATGACCGGCGGGCAGGTCCTGGGTCGGCACTTCGTACATCGCCTCGTGCATGTTCGGATCGAACTTCTCGCCCTCGGGCGAAAATTTCTTCACGCCGTTCTTTTCCAGAACCTTGAGCAGCTCGCGCTCGGTCAGTTCGACGCCTTCGATCAGCGCCTTAGTTTTCGCGTCGGATTGCTGGCGCATCTCGGGATCGATGGTGCTCAGCGCGCGGTGCATGTTGTCGGCGACCGCCAGCACGTCGCGGGCAAAGCCGCTGACGGCATAGGTGCGCGCATCGTTGACTTCGCGCTCGGTGCGTTTGCGCAGATTTTCCATCTCCGCCAGCGTGCGCAGCAGCCGGTCCTTGAACTCGGCGGCGGCTTCCAGCGCGGCGGTTACCTGCTCGGCCGGCACCATCTCGGGCGCAGCGGCTTCGCCCTCGGGCTTTGCAGCCTCGGGAGCAACCGTGTCGTCTGCGGCGGGCTTGTCCGTCATAGCTCTCGATCCATCTTCAGGAATGTCTGCAAAGTCTGCTGGATGCCCGGGATATCAGGGTTCTTGGCCGAAAAATCAAGCTTTCAGCGCAAAAGGCTATGGCGCCAGCAGGCGGCTGACCACGCGGGCGGTATAATCCACCATCGGGATGACCCGAGCATAATTGAGCCTTGTCGGACCGATCACGCCGATGACGCCGACAATCCGGCCCTCGCTGTCGCGATAGGGCGAAACGATGGTCGAGGAGCCGGACAGCGAAAACAACTTGTTCTCGGAGCCGATGAAGATGCGCACGCCGTCGGCGCGCTCGGCGCGGCCCAGGAGATCGATGACGCCGCGCTTGGTCTCCAACGCGTCGAACAGCGAGCGCACCCGTTCTAGATCGCCCAACGCATGCAGGTCGTCCAAGAGATTGGCGTGACCGCGCACGATCAACTGGCGATCCTTGTTCTCGCCGCCGGACCAGCTCGCCAGACCCGCCGAAATGACCTTCTGCGTGAGCTGATCGAGTTCGGCCTGACCCTGCGCCAGCGAGGTTTCGATTTCGGTGCGCAGTTCGGCCAGCGACTTGCCGCGGATATGCGCGTTGAGGAAATTGGAAGCTTCGGTCAGTGCCGAGGTCGGCAGATCCGACGGCACATTGAGCACGCGGTTCTCGACCTGGCCGTCTTCGGCAACGAGCACCGCCAAAGCGCGCTCCGGCTCCAGCCGCACGAACTCAATGTGCTTGATGCGCGCGCTGATCTTGGTGGTGAGCACGACGCCGGCCGAGCGCGTCAGCCCCGACAGCATCTGCGAGGCTTCGGTGAGCACCGACTCCACCGACTTGCCGGCGCCGGCGCCGGCAACCAGCGCTTCGATGGAGCGGCGGTCGCCTTCGTTCAGATCGCCGACCTGCATCAGAGCATCGACAAAGAAGCGCAAACCCAATTCGGTCGGCAGCCGGCCGGCCGATGTATGCGGCGCATAGATAAGCCCAAGCTGCTCGAGGTCCGACATCACGTTGCGCACCGAGGCCGGCGACAGCGAGATCGGCAGAATACGCGACAGATTGCGCGAGCCGACCGGCTCGCCGGTAGTGAGGTAGCTCTCGACGATGGAGCGGAAAATCTCGCGCGAGCGCTCGTTGAGCGCCGCGAGACTGACCTGCGAAGAACCGATCGGGACGTCGTGGGAAGCCAAGGGCAACTCCTTCAATCCGCCTTAGAATTGACCATTTGAGTGGATTTATTCAAGTTGGGCTTGCCGGCATCACCCCATCATGGCAGCTTTTGATCCG
>JANMSZ010000408.1:0-2374 GCA_031389925.1 Hyphomicrobiales bacterium
GCTCCGGTCCCGTCGTCAGCGCCATGCTGCACGATCCGCGCGTGCGCGTGCTGTCCTTCACCGGCTCGACCGAAGTCGGCCGCAAGCTGCTGCATGAGGCTGCCGACAACATCATCAAGCCGTCGATGGAATTAGGCGGCAACGCGCCGTTCTTGGTGTTCGAGGATGCCGACGTCGACGCTGCGGTCGATGGCGCCATGATCGCGAAAATGAGGAACATGGGCGAGGCTTGCACCGCGGCCAATCGTTTCTACGTGCATGACAAGGTGCATGACGAATTCGCCAAGAAGCTCACCGCCAAGATGGCCGGGCTCAAGATGGGCAACGGCCTCGACGACGGCATCAATGTCGGCCCGCTGGTCAACAAAGAAGGCCGCGACAAGGTGATCGAACTGGTCGATGACGCCGTGGCCAAGGGCGCCAAGGTGCTGACCGGTGGCAAGGCCCCGGACGGCGCCGGCTACTTCTATCCGGCGACCGTGCTCACCAACGTGTCCGACGACGCCAAGATGCTGAACGAGGAAATCTTCGGGCCGGTGGCGTCGATCCAGACCTTCAAGACCGAGGACGAGGCGATCAAGCGTGCCAACGACACCGAATACGGCCTCGTCGCCTATCTCTACACCAAGGACCTGTCGCGCGGCATGCGCGTGTCGGAGAAGCTCGACTTCGGCATGATCGGCTTGAACCGCGGTCTGGTGTCCGACCCGGCGGCGCCGTTCGGCGGCACCAAGCAATCCGGCCTCGGGCGCGAAGGCGCGCAAGAGGGCATGAAGGAATTCCAGGAGACGCAATACGTGTCGGTGATTTGGTAATCGCCGGACGCTGAAAGGGAATCGCGTGGACGTTCTGATGCCGCAACTCGGCGAAACGGTCGCCGAGGGTAAGATCGTGAAATGGTTCAAGGCCGCCGGCGACGCCGTGAAGCCGGGCGAGAACCTGTTCGAGATCGAAACTGACAAGACCTCGATGGAAGTGCCGGCGACGTCCGCGGGCACGCTCGCGGCGATCGCTTTCGGCGTCGGCGAGACGGCCAAGGTCGGCGCCGTGGTGGCGCAGATCCTTGCCGCCGGCGAAACGGCTTCGGCCGCGCCGGCAAAGGCTGCCGCACCGGCAGCGCCGCAAGCTGCTGCTCCCAAGCCTGCTGCTCAAGCCCCGGCTACCGCGCCGATAGCGTCTGCTCCCATCAAAATGGACCCGTGGCAGGAAGTGCGCTCGCCTGCGCGCAATTTCGGGCCCGCGAAACTCGCGAGCGGCACCTTCGTCACGCCGCTGGCCCGCCGCCTGGCGTCCGAGCGCGGTATCGATCTCGCGCGCGTCTCCGGCTCTGGCCCGCGTGGCCGTATCGTCGCCAGTGATATCGAGAAGGCCGCGCCACCAGCGGCAGCCATGGCGACCGGCGCCAGCGCCGCCCAGGTCAAGGCGCTCTACGAGGGCATCGCCTACGAGGAAGTGCCGCTCGACGGCATGCGCGCGACCATCGCCAAGCGGCTGATCGAGGCCAAGCAAACGATCCCGCATTTCTATCTCACCGGCGATATCGAGATCGGCCGTCTGATGGCGATGCGCGAGGATGCGAACGCCGCTGCGCCGAAGGACAAAGACGGCAACCCGGCGTTCAAGCTTTCGCTCAACGATTTCATTATCAAGGCTTGGGCCGCGGCGCTCTTGCGCATTCCCGCCGCCAATGCGGTATGGGCGCAGGATCGTATCCTACGGTTTACGAACGCAGATATCGGCATCGCCGTGGCGCTCGACGGCGGCCTCATCACGCCGGTGATCCGCAATGCCGACACCAAATCGCTGACTGCGATCTCGTCGGAAATCCGCGATCTCGCCGAACGCGCGCGGGCAAAGAAGCTCAAGCCCAGCGAATATCAGGGAGGCGCGAGTGCCATCTCCAATCTCGGCATGTACGGCGTGCGTGAATTCGCCGCCATCATCAATCCGCCGCACGCCACCATCCTCGCGGTGGGCGCTTCGCGCCGCGCCCCGATCGAGGCGGAAGACGGCAGCGTCAAGTTCGTGAGCATGATGACGGTCACATTGTCGTGCGACCATCGCGTGGTCGACGGCGCGCTCGGCGCCGAACTGCTTGCCGCCTTCAAGGGTTTTGTCGAAGCGCCGGTCACCGCGCTGGTCTAACGGAGGGGGCTAAACCATGACCCGGAAATGCATTATCTCCGCCGTCGTGATGTTCATCATGGCGTGGGCGCTGAGCTTCGTCGTGCACGGGCTTCTGCTGGGCGCCGATTATGCCGTCACCCAAGGCATGCGGCCGATGGCCGAACATCAAAAACTGTTTCCGTTCATCATCGCGGCGCAGGCGTTTTTTGGCGTCGCATTTGCGTGGATCTATGTGCAGGGCAAAGAG
>JANMSZ010000111.1:0-25925 GCA_031389925.1 Hyphomicrobiales bacterium
GACGAGTGCCGCGGCAACGATAAGGACGATCCAGGTCAAGGTGGACATGATCGGCGCTCTTTCTTCTCCCCTCCCCCTTGTGGGGAGGGGTCGGGGGTGAGTCTCACCCTCCCCTGGAGGGGGAGGGTCGGCGCGCCACGCTACGGCGCGCCGGGGTGGGGTGACCTTCGCCAGCCGACCGCTCGCGCCGATTATGCTTCAAGTGCTTCGGTTCACAACTACTGGACCCATACACAGCGGCGTAGATAGCTTCAAGCACGGCCCTGCGTGAGCGCGTAACGTCGTTATTCCAAAACCGCAGCACGCGGTATCCCTCAGTCTCGAGCCATTTCGTTCTGACGTCATCGCGCTGGCGCACCGCTTCTTCGCCATGCTGCGAACCATCAACTTCAATGATCACCCTCGCAGCCATACATGCGAAGTCGGCAACATAAGTACCAATCGGGACCTGACGCCGGAAATGTGATCCGCTCAAGTTGAGGCGGCGCAAATATCACCAGAGGATCGCTTCTGCTTCGGTTGTGTTGGCACGCAGACGGCGAGCAGTCGCGCGGCTAAATTCACTGATCGGAGTTCGTGACGCCATCGATCACCCCACCCCGCTCGCCATAGCGCGTAAACGCGCTTATGGCTCGCGACCTTCCCCCTCCAGGGGAGGGTAAAAGCGTATCACACGCCAGCCCCACCGCCATCGGTGGCGAGCCAGGCTTGCCCGCAGGCTTTCGCCAATTCGCGCACGCGCAGAATGTAGCTCTGCCGCTCGGTGACCGAAATCACGCCGCGCGCGTCGAGCAGATTGAAGACGTGCGAGGCCTTGATGCACTGGTCGTAGGCCGGCAGCGCCATGTCGTGGCGCTCTTTTGCGCCATCGCGCCAACCGGCGGCGAGATATTTCTGGCAGGCCGCTTCCGCCATCTTGAACTGCTCGAACAGCATCGCGGTGTCGGCGACTTCGAAATTGTGTTTGGAATATTCCCGCTCGGCCTGCAGGAACACGTCGCCATAGGTGACCTTCTTGTCGCCGCTGCCGCCGTTGAAATTCAGATCGTAGACGCGCTCGACCCCCTGCACATACATCGCCAGCCGCTCGAGGCCGTAGGTCAGTTCGCCGGCGACCGGCGAACATTCAAAGCCGGCGACCTGCTGAAAGTAGGTAAACTGCGAGACCTCCATGCCGTCGCACCAGCATTCCCAGCCCAGGCCCCAGGCGCCCAGCGTCGGGCTTTCCCAGTCGTCCTCGACGAAGCGGATGTCGTGCAGGCCTGAGTCGATGCCGATGGCTTTGAGCGAGTTGAGATAGAGGTCCTGAATGTCGTCGGGCGACGGCTTCAGGATCACCTGGAATTGGTAATAGTGCTGCAGCCGGTTGGGGTTCTCGCCATAGCGGCCATCCTTAGGCCGGCGCGACGGCTGCACGTAGGCGGCATTCCAGGGCTTGGGCCCGAGCGCGCGCAACGTGGTGGCCGGATGGAAGGTCCCGGCGCCTACCTCCATGTCGTAGGGCTGCAGGATCACGCAGCCCCAGGACGCCCAATATTGCTGCAGCGCAAGGATAAGGCCCTGGAATGAGCGCGCCGGGTCCAAATTGTCCCGCGACCGCCCTGCGGCGAGAACATCGGCAGGGATCGCAGCTTGAGCCATGATTTTGCTACTGATTTTCGAAAAAGGGAGTGGCCAGGACCCTATCGGCGGCCCCAAGAGGGGTCAAGCAGGGTCAAATCGAGCTAATTTTAAGCGTTTATTTCACGGGAACTTGAACCGGAGCTGGTACTCAAACGACTACTTACCGAACCAAAGAAAATTGCTTCGGAGAAATCAAATGCTGACCTTCCAGATTATCGGCTTCGCGCTCACGGTCCTGTTTTTCGGGCCCATGATCAGCATCCGCTCCCGCTAAGCCCGGTAGCCCTGGGGCTTAAGCCCTAGGGACGGTATTCGCCGGTCCGCGGATCGCGCCGCAAAGTCGGGCGCCGTTCCTGATCGGTCACACGCACCTTTACGCGCCTGGCGTTATCGAGCTCTTCGTTGATCCGGCGCGCTTCCTTGACCACCCAGTGCACGACCATCGCTCCGCCCAAGGCGGCGAGCGACCATTTCACCAGCGGCGAGAGCAGAATTGCGGGCATGACGGCTCCAAATCGTTGAGCTGAATGTCGTTGAGCTGGGACTCAGATTGACGCCAAATCTAGGCGATTTCGCGGCTTGTTGGAATTACAGTTTATAATCCGTATTGCGACCAGAGCGCGCGGGCTTCCAGCGCCGACAGCAGGTCGTCGGCAAGACCAGCTTTGCCCCATGCATCGCCAAGGCTGACGCCCGGTACTTCGCGGCCGAACAGGCTGCGCTTGCCCGCGATCAGCGGCGTGCGGACCTTGTCGCCGTAGCGCAGGCGCAACACCGAGCGCAGATCGCCGATGGAATCCGCCAGGCCGAATTCGACCGCGGTCTTCGCGGTCCAGAATTCTCCCGAGAACAACACTTTGTCGGTGCCGTTCAATTTGGCGCCGCGGCGCTCCTTCACCAGCGCGATGAAGTGGTTGTGGATGTCCTTCTGGATGGCCTTGATGCGTTTCACGTCCTCCGGCTTCTCCGGCTGGAACGGGTCGAGCATCACCTTGTTGTCGCCCGACGTATAAAGCCTGCGCTCGATGCCGAGTTTTTCCATCAGCTTGGGAAAGCCGAACGTGCCGCCGACCACGCCGATGGAGCCGACGATCGAATATTGATCGCAGATGATCTCGTCAGCGGCGCAGGCCAGCATGTAACCGCCGGACGCGCCGACATCTTCGATGAAGGCCAGCACCGGGATTTTCTTTTCCTCGGCGAGTTGGCGAATACGCCGCATGATCAGATGCGATTGCGATGGCGAGCCGCCCGGCGAATTGATGACCAGCGCCACGGCGCGCGCGTGACGGGTCTCAAAGGCGCGATCCAGCGAACGGGCAATGCTCGACAGCATCAGGCCGGGCCGCAGCGGCGTGCCGACGCCGATGATGCCGGACAGCCGCACCACGGGGACCACCGGGATGTCGGCGCGAAAGCGCGCCGGCACCAGCCGGCCGAGCGCATCGAGCGTGCTTTTGAGGATATCGGGCATTGGTTTGGTCGTGCCGCCAGCCATGATGGTGAGTTAGGCGGCGCCTCCCGACAAGTCAAAGGCTTGGGCAGCATGATTACGACTTGAGCGCCGAAAAAACGGCCACCGCGTTCGCAGCAGGCCGCAATTGCGAGCCGGAGGTATTTCGGTGGGTTGCGGCGCAGCATTTTCACGAATTGTTGACCACAACCCCTTCAAATTGCCTATTTTTTAACTTTGGAATGCTTATTGCATTGCGGTAGGCGTCGCAATGGCGCGGCAGTACCAAGAGGCCCAACGATGGACCCGAAGCTCACCCTTCTCTTCGTGTTGATTGCGTGCGTGATCGGACTTTCGCATCTCACCGAGGAGAATCTGGGCCGGATGCGCCGTCAGCTCGCGAACCGAAACTGGCGGGGACTGGTGCCTTCCCGGCGCCGGCTCTAGGCCTCCCGCTCAAATTTCCGCAATCGAGAGCGTCTCACCGCCCCTCAGCGCCGCTTCCGCCGCCGCCGTAGGTTTGTTCTGAGCATCGTTCAGGATCAGCGGCGGATAGGTCTTCTCGCCGGCTTGGCCGGCCTTTACGGCGCGGACCAGAACGCGAATCGCCGGTGCCCCGTCGCGTGGCAGCACCGGCAGCACCGCGACGCTGCCGAACGCGTCCTTGAGCGCATCCCGCACTTCCGGCAAGCCATCGGCGCGCCAGATCAAGGTCAGCACGCCTTGCGGCTTCAGCAGCGTTGCCGCGGTCGCGACCCAACGTGACAAAAGTCCGGACTCGCCGACATGCGCCAGACGCCGCCGCGCATCCGGGGACACCTGCTGCTGGCCCGCCAAGTTGAACGGCGGGTTCATTAAAACCCGGTCGACCGTGCCCGCCTGCAAGCCGGCGGCGGCAAGAGCCTCCGCATCCTCAGCGTCGGCCAACATCGCCGTCACCCGCCCACTCAAGCCGTTGAGCGTGACGTTGCCTGCGGCAAGGCCGCACAAGTCAGCGTCGATCTCGACCAGCGCAACGTTGAGACCATCGACGCGCGCCGCCAGCGCCAGACCCGCGGCGCCGACACCGGCGCCGAGATCGACTGCCTGCTCGCCGGCGCGTGCACCGGTCGCCGCGGCCAAGAGGATCGCATCATGACCGACACGATGGCCGCGTTTGGGCTGGCGCAGCCGCAAGCGCCCGCCCAGCACGGCATCTTCGGTAATCTCAAAAGTGGCGGGTTCAGCCGCCATCGGGGCGAAGCTCGTGGGCAAGGCCCGCGTCGGTGAGCAGACGCCGCGCGGCGGTGACGTCATCCTCGGCCACCAGCACGCGCCGCGGCAAGACGCCGAGCGAGCCTTCCAGCACGCTCATGTTCTGATCGAACACCAGGTGTTTGATGTTGGCGCCGTCGAGTAGCGCACCGACGGCGGATACCAGAACGATATCGTTGGTGCGGACCAATTCCTTCATGTCCGCCTTCTCTCTTCACCCGGCGCGCGGTGGCTGAGGTAGGCGAGCAGCTTGGTTTCGCGCCGGCCGCGCGTCACGGTATCGAGCACCAGGCCAATGCCGGCCGATAGCGACGCCAGCATTATCAGGCCCATCGACAGAATGGCGGTCGGCAGCCGCGGCACCAGTCCGGTCTCGACGTAGGTGATAAAGATCGGGATCGCCAAGACGACGGAGACGATCGCCAGCGCCGATGCGATGATGGCGAAGAACATCAGCGGGCGCTCGGCGCGATAGAGTGCCAGGATGGTGCGAAGAATCCGCAAGCCGTCGCGATAGGTGTTGAGCTTGGACGCCGAGCCTTGCGGCCGCGCGTAATACGGCGTGTCGATCTCCGCCGCGGGCAGCCCCAGCTCGAGGGCATGAATGGTGAGCTCGGTTTCGATCTCGAAGCCGCCGGACAATACCGGGAACGATTTCACGAAACGGCGCGAGAACACCCGATAGCCCGACAGCATGTCGGTGAACGCCGGCCCGAACACCCAGGCGACGAATCCGGTCAGCAGCATGTTGCCGGTGCGGTGACCCGTCCGGTAGGCGGCCTGTTCGCTGTCGATGCGGTTGGCGACCACCATGTCGAGCCGGTCCGTCAACAGCCGCTCGATCATCGCCGATGCGCTCAGCGCGTCGTAGGTGGCATCGCCGTCGACCAGGACGTAGATATCGGCCTCGATATCGGTGAACATCCGCCGCACCACGAAGCCCTTGCCCTGATGTTTTTCCTGGAACACCTCGGCGCCGGCGGCGCGCGCGGCCTTGGCGGTATTGTCGGTCGAATTATTGTCGAACACGAATATCGTGGCGTCGGGCAGCGCCGCCCGGAAATCCTTTACAACTTTGGCGACAGCCACCGCCTCGTTGTAGCAGGGCACCAGCACGGCAATCTTGTAACCGGCGGAACTAGCGGCTTTTGCACCGCCAGGCTTTCGCGCAATGGTGGTTGAAACTTTCTTCGCCAATCGGTGCCCCTAGCCATTGATCGTTAAGTCAAATTGCGGTGATACGGCAATTCAGCGCGGCTGCTAAGACCCAGCCTTAGACCCTTGCCGCACCAGCATAGCGTTTCTATGCTCACGCGTCTTTGTGGTCCGGGAGAAGCGTTTTGGCCGTCGTTATACCGTTTGAGAATCCGAATGCGGCATCGATCGAGCGTCTGACCGAGCTGGTTGCGCCCGATATGGCGCGCGTCAACGCCACGATCCTGGCGCGCACCGGCTCCGACGTCACGATGATCCCGGAAGTCGCCAATCACCTGATCTCGTCCGGCGGTAAGCGGCTGCGGCCGATGCTGACGCTGGCCATGGCCAGGATCGCCGGTTATTCGGGCGAGGGCCATATCAAGCTCGCCGCCGCGGTCGAGTTCATGCACACCGCCACGCTGCTCCACGACGACGTGGTCGACGAGAGCGACATGCGCCGCGGCAAGCCCGCCGCCCGCATGGTCTGGGGCAACGAGGCGAGCGTGCTGGTCGGCGACTTCTTGCTCGGCCAGGCCTTCAAGATGATGGTCGAGGTCGGCAGTCTGCACGCGCTCGACATTCTTTCGACCGCCGCCGCGGTGATCGCCGAAGGCGAAGTGATGCAGCTCGGCGCCGCCAAGAACACAGCCACCAACGAGGACGAATATCTGGCGGTGATCCGCGCCAAGACCGCGGAGCTGTTTGCCGCCGCCTGCGAAGTCGGACCGGCGCTGGCGGCGAAAGAGAAGTCGGTCCAGGCCGCCTGCCGCTCGTTCGGCATGAATCTCGGCGTCGCCTTCCAACTGATCGACGATGCGCTGGATTACGGCGGCACCTCGGCCAAGCTCGGCAAGAACGTCGGCGACGATTTCCGCGAAGGCAAGATCACGCTGCCGGTGGTGCTGTCCTATCGGCGCGGCTCGGACAGCGAGCGCGCGTTCTGGAACCGCACCCTCGGCGACGGCGAAATCCGCGACGGCGATCTCGACGCCGCCATCGCGCTGATGACAAAGCATCACGCCATCGAGGATACCGTCGGCCGCGCCCGGCACTACGGCGCGATCGCCACCGATGCGCTGGCGCTAGTGCCGCCGTCAGAGATCAAGCAGGCGCTGGAAGAGACCGTCGCGTTCTGCATCGCACGCGCGCATTAGGCGCGTGATCCCGAAAAGTGGATACCGGTTTTCGGAATAGATCACGCGCGGAAAAAATACGCGCGGCTAGTTCTCCGGGTGATAGCCGGTGTCCGGATCGCGCAGAAGCTGCAATCGGATAAAGGGGTCGGGGTCCTGGCCGACGTAGCGGCCCCGGGCGTAGACCGCCGGTGCGCAGCCGTTCGGCTGGGGGGCGGAATTAAAGAATATTCCGCGGAAGGAGAACGTCTGCGGCCGCTCGACACAGGCGCGCGCAAACTTTTTCTTTTTCGGCGCCGCGACGGCAGGATCGGCTGCAACAAGCGCCAGCCCTGCGATCAAAGCCGCACCAGCCATCGCGATCCACTTCAAGTTCATGCCGCTCTCCTGTTGTGCGCCGATGCCTAACCGCAAATCCCGAGGCTGGCAACGGTTCCGCCGAAAGCGGGCTTTTTCGGGGTCAACCGAGCGTTACCGCGGTCGCCCACCAGTCTTTGTGTTCGTTCTGCACCAGCGACGCCGCGGCTGCCGCCTCGCCGGCCGAGGCAAACAGCGCAAAGCAGGTTGCGCCCGAGCCCGACATCCGCGCCAGCAAGCTTCCGGGCAGGCCGCCCAGTTCTGCCAGCACAGCTTCGATGACCGGCGCGCAGGCGATCGCGGCCGGCGTGAGATCGTTGCCGTGTCGGGTGAGAAATCCGACCATTTCCCCGGGCGTGCGTGGCACGTCGCCGATCGGCGCGCCGCCTTGCGGGTCCGCGAATCTGGCGAAGACATCGCGCGTCGAGAGCGCCACGCCAGGATTGACCAACACAGCCGCCAGCGGCGCCATGGCGATGGGCGATAGCTGCTCGCCGATGCCGCGCATGAGGCAAGATTTCGAGGCGAGACAGACCGGCACGTCGGCGCCGGCCGCGCGCGCCGCGTCCAACAACCGCGTGTCATCGAGAGAAATGCCGTTGGCGCGCGCCAGCAGCCGCAATGCCGCCGCCGCGTCGGCCGAGCCGCCGCCGATGCCGGCGGCGACGGGAATGTTCTTCTCGAGTTGAAAATGCCCAGCCTTCAGGCCGCCGACGCGTTGACGGAGCGCGGCGGTCGCCTTGAGCACCAGATTGTCGGAAACGCCGCCGCTTGCCGCGGCAAACGGACCGGAGACATCGAGCGCTAGAGTGTCGCCCGGCTGCAAGGTGAGCGTGTCCGCCACATCGGCGAACGCCACCAGGCTCTCAAGCTCATGATAGCCGTCGGCGCGGCGGCCGAGCACGCGCAATGTCAGGTTGATCTTGGCGGGCGCGGTTTCGGTCAGCACGGAGTGCTTTTAGCGCGTCCGGGCCGGGAGGCGTAAGAGACTAGCCCCCGTTGCCGCCCTTTTTGCCGGCCTTGGCCTGCGACGAGGTTTCGTCCGGCAGCCCGTTCTTGAGCTTCTCTTCGATCTTCGGCAGCTCTTCCGGATCGGGCTTGAGATCGCGCGCGTGCGCCCACTGGAAGTTGGCCTCGAGCGTACGCCCGATGCGCCAATAGGCGTCGCCAAGATGATCGTTGATGGTCGGGTCTTCGGGCTTGAGCTCGATGGCGCGCTCGAGCTGCTTGGCGGCCTCTTCGTAATTGCCGGTGCGATAGTAAGCCCAACCAAGAGAATCTACGATGTAGCCGTCATCCGGCCGCTGCTGCACCGACTTCTTGATCATCGCCATGCCTTCGTCCAGGTTGACGCCCTGGTCGACCCACGAATAGCCGAGATAATTGAGCACGTGCGCCTGGTCGGGGAAAAGCTCGAGGGCTTTCTTGAGATCGGCTTCCGCCTTCGGCCACTGCTTGGAGCGCTCGTAGCAGATGCCGCGGAAGTAGAAGATCACCCAGTTGGCTTTTTCCGGCTTCGGGATGTTGGCGATGCCTTTGGAATAGACGTCGGCACATTCGGCGAACTTCTTGTGGCCGCGCAGGATATTGCCGAGCGCTACAATGGCTTCGGAATCGTCGGGATGCTGCTTGATCAACCCGTCGAGACGTTTCTCGGCTTCGGCCGAGCGCTCGAGGGCGTCGAGATTGGCCGCCATCTGGATCGAGGCATTGCGGTAGAGCGGCGACGTGGCCGGAATGCGCTCGTACACGTTGATCGCCAGATCCGGCTTCTTGATCGACTCATAGAGATCGGCGAGCGACAGCAGCGCCAGCGGATGGTTCGGCGCCAGATGCAGCGCGAGTTGCAAGTACACCAGACCTAGATCTTCGCCGCCGCGCCGCCCCAGCGACGCGCCGAGGCCGTACAGCGCTTCGGCGGCGCCGGCCTGCGCATTCGGCACCAGCGCCGGCAATTTCTCGCCGGCTTTGATCTTCTTCATCGCCTCGACCACCAGCGGATGGCGCGGCAGTACCTTGTCGAAGGCCTGGAACACGCCGAGCGCTTCCGCCGCCGGGCGATTGCGCGACAGCCAGCTGCCGTAAGCCTCGACCACACGCAGCGCGGAGGAATCGAGCTTGTAGGCACGCTCCAAACGCTTGCCGGCTTCGGCCTGATTGTTGGCGAAGTCGTAGATCATGCCGGCGTGCAGGTCCTTGAAGATTCCGTACCAGTCCGGGCCGGCGAGCTTGTCGATCGCGGCGACGGCTCCCTTGTTGTCGCCGGCGCCGGTCATGCTCCAGGACGAGAGCAATGTCGCGGTGAGATCGGTGATCGGTCCGCGGATCGACTGCGCCAAGTTCTTGCGCGCGGCGGCGAATTGTTTGCGCTTGATTTCGTTGACGCCGATCACCAGCCGCGAGACGCGGTCGTTTTTGTCGTTCTGTGCGACGCGCTCGGCGAGCTTGAAGGCTTCGTCGATGTCGCCGCCGACCACGAGCGACAAGAAGGCGCGGTCGAGCAGTTCGCTGTTTTTCGGATCGCGCTTGAGCGCGGCGCGATAGTAAGCCGCTTCGATGGCCGCGTTGCGTTGCCGGCCGGCGTGGCGGGCCGCGAGATAGCTGCCCGACGCGGTCAGGCCGGCGAGTTCCTGCGCGGTCGGCGTCTGGGCGGCGGCATGCTCAACCGGGGCGCTGATTAATAATGCGGCAATGAACGTAACTTGCGCGGTGCCGGCGACGCACCGGGCGAGGCTCGAAGAAGTCACTGGCGATGCTCCAATCAGGCAGGCGCGGCGCAGATTCGCGCGGGCCACCGAGGTTGAGCCGAGAATGGCCTTTTTGCGCCGCCGCCGCAAGAACACCCGCGAAAAACAGCCCAGGCGGCGCGTAGCCCTAAGCTTGAAAGCCTCGATGTGGCAGTATCGTGGCCACCGTCATGACCGATCATCACATGTTGGGGTAATTGGGTCCGCCTGAGCCCTCCGGCGGAACCCAGGTGATGTTCTGATTCGGGTCCTTGATGTCGCAGGTTTTGCAGTGGACGCAATTTTGCGCGTTGATGACGAACTTCGGATTGCCCGCCTCCTCAACCCATTCGTAAACCCCGGCCGGGCAATAGCGCGCCGAGGGACCGGCAAACACATCGTGCTCGGACGCCTTCTGCAGGGCCATGTTCTTCACCACCAGATGCGGCGGCTGGTCTTCCTCGTGGTTGGTGTTGGACAGAAACACCGACGACAGCCGGTCGAAGGTCAATTTTCCGTCCGGCCGCGGATAGGCGATCGGCGTGCATTCGGCCGCAGGCTTGAGCGTCGCGGAATCCGGCTTGCCGTGCTTGAGCGTGCCGAACAGCGAGAAGCCGAGCGTGTTGCACCACATATCCAAACCGCCGAGGGCGATACCGATATAGGTGCCGAGTTTCGACCACAGCGGCTTGGCGTTGCGCACCTTCCACAGGTCCTTGCCGATCGGTGACGTCCGCCACGCGGCTTCATAGTCGGCGAGTTCGTCATGGCTGCGTCCGCCTGAGAGCGCCGCGGCGGCGGCCTCCGCGGCCAGCATGCCCGACAGCATGGCGTTGTGGCTGCCTTTGATGCGCGGCACGTTGACGAAGCCGGCATCGCAGCCGATCAGCGCGCCGCCCGGGAACGTCAGCTTTGGCACCGACTGGTAGCCGCCTTCAGTGATCGCGCGCGCGCCATAAGACAGCCGTTTGCCGCCTGCGAAAGTGTCGCGCACCAACGGATGGGTTTTGAATCGCTGGAATTCCTCGAACGGCGACAGATACGGGTTCGTGTAATTCAAATGCAGCACGAAGCCGACCGACACCAGATTGTCGTCGAAGTGATAGAGGAACGAACCGCCGCCGGTGCCGCCATCGAGCGGCCAGCCGAACGAGTGCTGCACAAGACCCTTGCGGTGCTTGTCGGGCGCGACCTGCCATAGCTCTTTCAGGCCGAGGCCGAATTTCTGCGGCTCGCTTGCGCTGGCGAGATTGAATTTCGCGATGAGCTGCTTGCCGAGGTTGCCGCGCGCGCCTTCCGCGAACAGCGTGTACTTGGCGCGCAGCTCCATGCCGCGCGTGAATGAGTCCTTGGGCTGCTTGTCCTTGCCGATGCCCATGTCGCCGGTCGCGACGCCAGCGACCGCGCCGCCCTCGCCGTACAGCACCTCGGACGCGGCAAAGCCCGGATAGATTTCCACGCCGAGCGCTTCGGCCTTGGTCGCCAGCCAGCGGCAGACGCTGCCGAGCGAGACGATATAGTTGCCGTGATTGTTCATCAGCGGCGGCATCAGGATGTTCGGCAGCCGCAGCCCGCCGTTCTGGCCGAGGAAATAGAAACGGTCGTCGGTGACCGCGGTCTTGATCGGCGTGTCTTCGGAGCGCCATTCCGGCAGCAATTTGTCGAGCCCGACCGGGTCGATCACCGCGCCGGAGAGAATATGGGCGCCGACCTCGGAACCCTTCTCCACGACCACGACATTGATGTCCGGATTGATCTGCTTGAGGCGGATGGCGGCAGCCAGCCCCGCCGGCCCCGCGCCGACGATCACCACGTCGAATTCCATCGCCTCGCGGGCGGGCAAATCTTGAGCGGGTACCTCAGCCATCGTCGCCTCCTGATTCTTCCACCTTTTCACCACTTTTGCACAACGGCGGCAATCGCCGCGCCGCAAATCCCGCTCCGCGGTGGCCCTGTGGTAGGCTGCAACTATGATGCCTGCGCACGACCTTTCGGCCCGCCAACTGCTCGACTTCTATCTGGAAGCCGGCGCCGATGCCGCTGTCGGCGAAGCGCCGGTCGACCGCTTCGCCGCGGTCGAGCCCGCGCCGGCCGCGCCCCGCGCCGCCCGGCCTGCGGCCCCCGCCGCGACCGCCTTTGCAGCCCCGCTCGCAACGCCCGTCGCGCCGCAAGCGCCCGACGCCGCTGCGATGGCGGCGCGCGAAGCCGCCAAGAGCGCCACCTCACTTGAAGAACTGCGCGCCATTCTGGACAAATTCGACGGCTGCGCGTTGAAAGCCACCGCAACACAACTCGTGTTTGCCGACGGCAATCCCAAGGCGCGCGTGATGTTCGTCGGCGAGGCGCCCGGCCGCGACGAGGATATCGAAGGCCTGCCCTTCGTCGGCCGCTCGGGGAAACTGCTCGACCGCATGCTGGCCGCGATCGGCCTCGACCGTACCGCGGTCTATATCGCCAACATCGTGCCGTGGCGGCCGCCCGGCAACCGCACGCCGACGCCGCAGGAATCGCAAATCTGTCTGCCGTTCACGCTGCGCCAGATCGAACTCGTCGATCCCGATATTCTCGTCTGCCTCGGCGGGCCATCGGCGCAGACGCTGCTCGGCATCAAGGACGGCATCACCAAGACGCGCGGCCGCTGGTTTACATTCAACAGCGGCAACCGGGAAATACGCGCGATCCCGACCTTCCATCCGGCGTTCCTGCTGCGCAGTCCGCTGCAGAAGCGTTTCGCCTGGCGCGATTTCCTGGCAATTAAGAAAGCATTGACCGGCTGAAGTTCCATCAATCGTGCGGCATTGTTACATCTTGGCGTTCGCGCCGGGTTTTGTTATTTTGAGTGTATGGGTCGTGTTCATCTCGGCGGCATCCTTGCCGCTTTTTTTGTCCTGTTCTTTGTCTTGGCGGCATTTTCGCAGCGCGACGTTGCTTATGCCCAAACAGCCACGCCGCCGTCCGCTTTCGCGCCGGTGCCGACGCCGTTGATCGATCCCGACATGCTGAAACCGCCGCAAGCGCCGCCGCGCGTCGACGTCGACAAGTTCAAGACGGACAAATCCGCAAAAGCCACGACGGGATGGTCGGCGCCCAAAGTGATGGATCTCGGCACATACCAGTTGCACCTCGACGCAAACCACACCAGCGCCGTCACCGCCCCCCGCTTCGACCTGGACAGTGGTGAATCAGCAAACCTGTCCAAGGTGGCGCCGGGAAAACGGCAAGAGCCGGTGCTGCCGAATTATTTCGGCTTCAAGCTCAGCGCGCCGACGCACTAATTTTAGCTCGGCTCGTTCCCTTTGGCCTTGATGACGGCGGTCGCTTCCGGCGTCTTGAGGAATTCGAGCAGCTTGCGCGCCATGGCCTGGTTCGGCGATTGCGCCGAGATGCCGGCCGTGAACATCACGTATTTGTTCAACTCAGCCGGCAGTTCACCGACCAGTTCGGCGCCCGGTACCGACAGGATGTTGGGCGTGACGATAAGCCCGATTTCGACCTGACCGTCGGCGACCAGTTCGGAAACCGATTCCGTCATGGTCTGCACGGTCTTTGCCAGGATCGCGTCGGTGATGCCGAGTTGCGCGAAGACTTTCCGGAGATGGATCGTGCTGGCGCCTTCCTTCAAATACGTGATCGACTTGGCATTCAGCAGCGTCTTCTTGAAGGCCTCGACCGTGGAAATGTCGGGCTTCGGCGCGCCGCGTTTGACCGCGACGCCGATGCCGGACTTCATCAGGTCCATACGGCTGCCGGCGACGAGCTTGCCCTGCTTGATCAGATCGTCGATCTGAAAATCCACCAGCACCGCGACGTCGAACGGCTCGCCGTTCTCGATCTTGCGCTTGCTCGCCTGCGCCACGTCGGCGTCGACGACGGGTTTGAAGCCGGTCTCCTTCTCGAACTTGGGACCCAGTTCGCCCACGATCACCTTGGTGACACGCGAGCCGAAGATCTTGAGGTCAGCCGCCGATGCGGCGCCCGTCGCGGTAATCAGCAGCAGCAGGGCAGCTAGTGTCTTTCGGCATATCATTGCAATTCCCACTTTCATTTGTGCTTTAATAACAAATCTGGCGCCCGACCTCTCGCAGGAAACTGTTTACACTGTCGATGCGCACCTGTCCGCTACGATTTAGCGCAGGCGCGGAACGGGATCGCTTCGCAAAGAGTTGATCGGCGGGCATAGGATGACGCGACGACGCGTCGCCCGCTCGGGAGTTTAGCGATGGAATTCGATCCTGTCCTGCTGGCCCGGCTGCAGTTCGCCTTCACCATTATTTTCCACATCATTTTTCCGAGCTTCACCATCGGCCTGTCGGCCTATATCGCCACGCTTGGCGCGGTGTGGCTGCGCACCGGCAATGAACGCTTCCAGTTGCTGATGCGGTTCTGGACCAAGATCTTCGCGGTCTCGTTCGCGATGGGCGTGGTGTCCGGCATCGTGCTGTCTTACCAGATCGGCACCAACTGGAGCCGGTTCTCGGTCGTGACCGGCAATGTGCTCGGCCCCCTGCTCGGTTACGAAGTGCTGACGGCATTTTTCCTCGAAGCGACATTCCTCGGCGTGTTGCTGTTCGGCTTCAAGCGCGTGCCGCCCTGGCTCTATGTGTTGTCGGCAGCGGTGGTGGCGGTCGGCACTGCGATCTCCGCGTTCTGGATCCTAGCAGCGAATAGCTGGATGCAGACTCCTACCGGACACGAAATGAGAGACGGCGTGGCGTTTCCGCTCGACTGGTTCGCCATCGTCTTCAATCCGAGCTTCCCGTACCGCTTCGCGCATATGCTCAACGCCGCCTATCTCACCACCGCCTTTGTCGTGCTGGCGGTGGGCGCGCGTTACGTGCTCGGCGGCAAATATGCCGAGGAAGGCCGCATCATGCTGCGGATGGCTATCGGGATGGCCACCATCCTGGCGCCGTTGCAACTCATCATCGGCGACCAGCACGGCCTCAACACGCTGCATCACCAGCCGATCAAGGTGGCGGCGATGGAGGCGCATTGGGACGGCAGCAAGCCCGGCGACTTCCACATCTTCGCCTGGCCGGATGAAAAGGCCGGCGTCAATCGCTTCGAACTGTCGATCCCGAAAGGCGCGTCGCTGATTCTGACGCACAAAATGAACGGCCTGTTTCCGGGATTGCTCAGCGTGCCGGAGAACGAACGGCCGCCGGTGAAAACCGTGTTCTTCGCCTTCCGCATCATGCTCGGCATCGGATTTTTCATGATCGCCTCGGCGCTGCTTGGCGCATTCCTGTGGTGGCGCGGCTCGCTGTTCGATAGCCGCTGGTACTTACGCGTGATGGCGCACTGCTGGTGGATGGGTTTCGTCGCGGTGATCGCCGGCTGGGTCGTGACCGAAAGCGGACGTCAGCCTTGGATCGTGCATCACATCCTGCGTACGGCTGACGCAACGTCGCCCGTGCTGGGCGCGACCATCGCCGGCACACTGGCGCTGTTCGTCGTCGCCTACGGCATCGTGTTCTCGTTCGGCATCTATTACATCAACCGCCTGATCGCCTTGGGTCCGCGCGAGACATCGCACGAGTCCGAGAATTTTTCGGCAAGCCCGATCGCCGCGGCGCGCGACCACGGCCGCGAAGCTATGCAGAAAGGCGGCGGCGCATGATCCCGAAAAGTGGGCACCGGTTTTCGGACAAGATCATGCGCAAGGAGAAAGACTGATGGAATGGTATCTTCCATTGATCTGGGCCGGCGTCATCGGCACGGCGGTTGCCATGTACGTCATCCTTGACGGCTTCGATCTCGGTATCGGCATCTTGTTTCCGTTCTCGACGAACGAAGGCGAGCGCGACCAGATGATGCGCTCGATCGCACCGTTCTGGGACGGCAACGAAACCTGGCTGGTGCTCGGCGGCGCCGGATTGTTCGTGGCGTTCCCGCGCGCTTACGCAATCCTGATGCCGGCGTTTTATCTGCCGGTGATCGTGATGCTGCTGGCGCTGGTGTTCCGCGGCGTCGCGTTTGAATTCCGCACCGTGTCGAACTCAAAGACGCTGTGGAACGTCGCTTTCTCGGTCGCGTCGACAATCGCGGCCTTCGCCCAGGGCGTGATCCTAGGCGGATTGATCAAAGGTATTCCGGTGCGCGACGGCGCCTATGCCGGCGGCACGTTCGATTGGGCGACGCCGTTCGGACTGATCTGCGGTCTCGCCGTCGTCGCCGGTTACGGATTGCTCGGCGCCACCTGGCTGGTGATGAAGACCGACAGCGCGGTGCAGGATCGCGCCCGCGCGCACGCGAAATTATTGCTGCTCGCCGTATTGGGCTTCATGGCGGTCGTCAGCCTGTGGACGCCGCTGGCTCTACCGCGCATCGCCGAGCGCTGGTTCTCGCTGCCGAATTTCTATTTCCTGTGGCCGGTGCCGGTCGTCACGGCGCTGGTCGCGTTCTTGTGCTGGCGCTGGCTCGAGCAGGGCCGCGACGTGCCGCCATTTCTGGCAACGATCGGGCTGTTCCTGCTCGGCTATCTTGGGCTGGTGATTTCCAGCTTCCCGTATCTGGTGCCGCCCACCCTCACCGTCTGGGATGTCGCGGCGGCGCCGGCGAGCCAGATATTCATGCTGGTCGGCACGTTGCTGCTGTTGCCGTTCGTGCTCGGCTACGTCGTGTTCATCTTCTGGCTGTTCCGCGGCAAGGTGCGCGCCGGCGAGAGCTACCACTAGATTTTATTGTGGCCGCACCACTGCCCAGCCGATGCGGATGAGCGGCAGCACGCCCTGCACCGAGCGCGCGAAGGAGCGCGGCACTTCCGGCACCATCGCGGGAAACTGCAGCTTGAGCACCGCCGGCGGCGTGCCGGCGCTGTCGGTCGCCGGCCACACCAGCACGCCGCCGTTCTTGTAAATGTCGGCCGTGGTGACCCAGGGGCTGCGCTGCGGCGCCCAATCGAAATAGACGTGCGGCCGGCTCGGCGCCACCATCGCGACCAGCGGCGCGAGACGGATATCGCCGGTGACATAGCTCAATGGTTTGCCGGTGCGGCGCTGGAAATTATCGGCGAAGAAGCGACCCTCGGCGTTGGCCGGCTGCGCGATCTTTTGATCGACGGCGAAAGTCCACGGCAGGATCGACAGGCTCAGCACCACCAGCGCCGGCGGCACGATCAACAGGCCGGCCCAGGCCGACGATACCAGCCGTTCGCGATACAGCAGCACCCGATCGCCGGCGAGAACGATGACCGCCAGTCCCGACAGCACCAGCAAAGGCGCCACGCGGTCGAGCGGACCGAGCTTGCCGGCGGCGTAGACAATCGCAACGGCGCACAGCCCGGGGGCGAGCGCGAAGAAATAAACGTAACTGCGCGCCAAACGCTCGACCGGGTTGCGCACGATCTCCGGCGCGGCGTCGCGCCAGCGCCGCCGATGGCCCGGCCAGCCGCTCGCCAGCACGACCAGCAGAAACGAGCCGAGATGGCTGAACACCAAGGCGGCCAACAGCCAGGCCGCCGGCTTCATGCCGCCGGCAAGCGCGACGCCATCGTCGTAGCCGGACACGATCAACTCATATCCGGTTTGCAGCCAGGCGCCGTGCGGAAATACCACGATGACGAACAACAACACCGCCAGCCACGGCTCGGGCTCGCGCAGCGCCTGACGGCCGCGCGCCGTGGCGAAGGTGAACACGGCGATCAGCACGATCAGGATCAGACCGGCGTAGCTCGCGAGCAGCAGCAGCCCGAGAAACAGTGCCAGCAGAAACCAAGCGCCGCGTTTGCCTTCGCCGACGGCGCGCCAGTACTGCAGCAGCGCCAGCGCCCAGAGCGGCGCCGCCAAGACGGCGGGTCCGAAGTCCGGGCTCGGCACGGTGAAGGCGGCGATGCCGATCATCAGCAGAATGCCGAGCACCGCGTGGCGCGTGCCGACGATCGCCGAGCCGAGTTTGAACACCGCCCAGTACGCCGTGACGATGCAGGCCTGCGCCAAGAGATAAAGCCCGAAGATGCCGAGCAGGCGGAACGCGATCTCGCCCAGCCAGAACGCCAGCGGCGGCCCGAGATAGCTGCCGAGCACGAATTCATGACCGATGGCCAGGAGCAGCGGCACGTCACCGGGCGGCGCGCTGTAGAACAGCGACGGGATCACGGTCCAGATCGCGGCTTGCGTGAGCGCCACGGTCCAGAACACCACCGTCGGGCGCCCGCGCAGGAATTCGATAATCAGCGATACGTAATGCATTGGCCCTGACGGGGTAATGGGAGGGCCAGAGATAGAGAATGCGCGCTAAAGAGGCAACAACTCGGCGAGTTGTTCTGACATGACCTCGTCGGAAACGACGCCCAGCGCGGCAAGCTTGGCCGCCACCGGCGCGAAGGAACGGCGGTGATGGATAGTCGGGCCGAGCTTCGCCAGCGCCGCGAAATGCTCAGGGACCGAATAACCCATGTGGCGCTCGAAGCCGTAGCCTGGATGCTGCAGGCCGAGCCGCTTCATCAGCCGGTCGCGGGTGACCTTGGCGACGATCGAGGCCGCGGCGATGGAATTGACCAGCGCGTCGCCCGACACCACCGCCTCGCAATCGCAGCCGCAATCGATCTTCATGTTGCCGTCGACGAAGACCAGCTTCGGCCGCACCGGCAGCGTCCGCACCGCGCGCGCCAGGGCCCAGAGCGAGGCGCGCAAAATATTGTCGCGGTCGATGCGGTCGGTCGAGCCGATGCAGATCGACACATGCGCGCGGGCGCAGATGATTTCGTAGAGCGCCTCGCGCTCCGCCGCGTTGAGTTTTTTGGAGTCGTTCAGGCCGCGCGGAATGCGCGCCGGGTCGAGCACCACCGCGGCCGCAACCACCGGGCCGGCCAGCGGCCCCCTGCCCGCCTCGTCGCAACCGGCGACCGGGAACGTGCCGCTGTTGAGCGCGCGGCGCTCGCGCCGGAACGTCGGGCGCAACGGCGGTTCCTTGAGCGGCAGGCGCTTGGCAGGTTTGGCTTTGGTCTTCGCGGCCATGATGCCGCGATGAACGCGCGCGACTCATGCCTTGTCAATTGCTGAAACGCGGGCCGGTGAAATGCGGGGATTGGCCTAAAACAAACTCATCTGCGCGTCGTCCGGCTTGGGATGGCGGAAATGCTCGGTCGTGAGTTGGCGTTTCGCCGTGTTGAGGCCGAGTTTCTCGCAGGCCATCTCGAAGCGCCGCCCAAGCATCCAGGCATAGGGCCCGGTGCCCTTCATGCGCTTGCCCCAGGTCGCGTCGTAATCCTTGCCGCCGCGCATGTCGCGGATCAGCTTGAAGACGTGATTGGCGCGGTCGGGATAATTCGCGGTCAGCCATTCGCGGAACAGGTCGCGCACTTCCAGCGGCAGGCGCAGCAGCACATAGCCCGCCTCCTTCACGCCGGCGGCTTGCGCGGCGTCGAGGATGCGCTCGATCTCGCTGTCGTTGAGCGCGGGGATCACCGGCGCCACCATCACGGTGGTCGGCACGCCGGCTTGGGCGAGGCGGCGCAAGGTTTCCAGCCGCCGCATCGGCGTCGCCGCGCGCGGCTCCATGCGGCGCGCGAGGTCGGCGTCGAGCGTCGTCACCGACAGCGCGACCTTGGCGAGGTTACGCTCGGCCATGCGCGCGAGAATGTCGAGATCGCGCAGCACCAGCGCCGACTTGGTGACGATGCCGACCGGATGACCGGCGCGATCGAGCACTTCGAGGATGCGGCGCATCACCTGATATTTGCGCTCGATCGGCTGATAGGGATCGGTGTTGGTGCCGATCGCGATCACCTTCGGCGAATAATTCGGCGACGCCAGTTCCTTTTCCAGCAGTTCGGCCGCTTCCGGCTTGACGAACAATTTGGATTCGAAATCGAGCCCCGGCGACATGCCGAGAAAAGCGTGGGTCGGCCGCGCGAAGCAATAGACGCAGCCATGCTCGCAGCCGCGATAGGGATTGATCGAGCGGTCGAAGCCGATGTCGGGCGAGTCGTTGCGGGTGATGATCTTGCGGGTGGCATCGGTCTGCACCGTAGTCTTGAACGGCGGCAATTCATCGAGCGAACGACAGCCGTCGTCGAAGGCGATGCGCGCCAGCGGCTCGTAACGGCCGACGGCGTTGCTCTGCGCGCCGCGTCCACGGCGGCGCTCGTAGTCGACCGCGACACCGAGCAACTCGGTGGCGTCATCGACATATTCGCCCGCCGGCCCGGAGGGCAGCTCCTGAACCGGCGGGCGCTTGAGGGCTGATGAGTATCGAGCCATGGGCCTAACCTAATGATGGAATGTGAACATAACAAGAACAAACTATCGGGGTGCAAGCCAATTATTGAGCGCCTGATTTCGTGGGCCGTGGCGAAAAAACCACAGCATGTGGTGCCAACGCTGCCTGCTGGCCTTGGTTCCGCGCCGGACTCAGCCAAAAGTTGCAAATCGTTAACCATACGGCACCTAGGGTTCCCGGGTACTGATTCGAATTTCAAATGGGGGATGGGGCCATGCGCCTTCGCAATTTTGGTGTTTCAATCGCGTGTGCGGCGGTGTGCGCAATCGTGAGTTCAGCGGCGAGCGCGGCAGATATCCCGAGAAAGGCCCGGCCCTATAGCAGCCCGGCTTACTACGCACCGACCTGGACGGGTTTCTACGCCGGTGTGAACGCCGGCTACGGCTGGGCGAGCTTCGACGACGGTCTCAGCACGACCAAAATGAATGGTTTCATCGGTGGCGGACAGCTCGGCTACAACTGGCAGATCAGTTCGTTCGTCCTCGGTGTCGAAGGCGACATGCAGTATTCGGCGCAGAAGCGCTCCGAGACCGCCGTCGTCGGTGGCGTCACCTTCACCGGTGAAGCAAAGGTTCCGTGGTTTGCCACGGCGCGCGGCCGTGTCGGTTACGCCTTCGACAGCATCCTGATCTACGCCACCGGTGGCGTCGCTTGGTCGAACCTGAAGGCGAGCATCAGCGCACTGGGTCTGACCGCCAGCACCGACACCACCAAGATGGGCTGGACCGCCGGCGGTGGCGTCGAATGGATGATCATGCCGCGCTGGAGCGTGAAGGCCGAATATCTCTACATCGATTCCGGCACGACCTCGCTTACGGTCGCGGGCGTGACCGCGAGCGGCAAGCTCAAGGATCACATTGCGCGCATCGGTATCAACTACCACTTCTAACCGACCCGCATCTCGGATCGAGGAGGCCGCCTTCGGGCGGCCTCTTTCGTTTAAGCCTGCGCACAGCACAGAATTTGGGCGGCCGGATCCAATCGCGGAACGAGCCAAGCCGGGGCCGCATGATATGGTGACGAGATTCACCGGGCTTTCTTCATGCTGAGCGCGATCATTGTCACCCACGACTCGGAGCGGACCCTGGTGCCGACGCTGGCGGCCTTGGTGCCAGGCGCGACCGCCGGCCTGCTCGGCGAGGTGATCGTGGCCGATGGCGGGTCGAGCGACGCCACCGCCGATGTGGCCGATATCGCCGGCTGCCGCTTCGTCGGTTCGTCCGATGCGCTCGGCGTACGGCTTAAGGCCGCCGTCGCCTCCACCCGCACGCCGTGGCTGATGTTCCTGCGCGCCGGCTGCGTGCCGGAGCCGGGCTGGATCGCCACCGTGGACCGCTTCATGGAAACGACCGATCAACTCGACGGCGCGGCGCGCGCCGCCGTGTTCCGGCCGCCCGGCGCAGGCGACCTGCTGCATCCGCGTTTGTCCGAATTGGCCGCTTTGCTCCGCGTCATGCTGATCGGCGGCGCCAAGCCCGACCAGGGCCTGCTGATCGCGCGGCGCTTTTATGATGAGATCGGCGGTCACGCCGACGATACGAATGCCGAGATGACGCTGCTGCGAAAAATCGGCCGCCGGCGCATTGCTATGCTGCCCGCCGGCGCGGGAATGGCCCGGCGCTAGATACTTGACTTAGTCAACTAATTGGTCGACTTTGTCCGGGTCATGAAGACCGGCAGCCAAAACCCGCAACGCATCGCGCAAGACCACATTACAAAAGTGCGCCGCTTCAACCGTTTCTACACGCGGCAGATCGGCGTGCTGCGCAAAACCTATCTCGGCAGCGCCTACTCGCTGGCCGAGATGCGCGTGCTCTACGAAATCGCACACGGTGCGCAGACGGCGACCGAGGTCGGCCGCACCCTCGACCTCGACGCCGGCTATCTGTCCCGCGTGCTGCGCAATTTCGAGAAAGCCGGGCTGATCAAGCGGACGCCCTCGCCCGAGGACGCGCGGCAAAGTCATCTGGCGCTGACGCCGCGCGGCACCAAGACCTTCGCGCCTTACGAAAAACGTTCGCAAGACACTGTCGCGGACATGCTCGCAACGCTGGCGCCGAACGATCAAGCCAAGCTCACCGATGCGATGGCAACGATCGAAAGCCTGCTCGGCGGCGAAACCCCAAAGGACAAGCCGCACGTAACCCTGCGCCAACCCAGACACGGCGATTTCGGCTGGATCGTGTCGCGTCACGCCGAACTCTATGCGCAGGAATACGGCTGGGGCGATCCGTTCGAAGGCCTGTGCGCGCAGATCGTCGCCGACTTCGTCAACAAATACGACGCCGCGCGCGAGCGCTGTTGGATCGCTGAGATGAACGGCGAGAATGTCGGCTGCGTGATGCTGGTCAAGGACGAGGAGCCGGGCACCGCGCGCATCCGCCTGCTGATCGTCGATCCGAAAGCGCGGGGCCTGGGGCTTGGCGCGCGACTGACCGGCGAATGCGTCACGTTCGCGCGCACCGCCGGATACAAGAAAGTCACTCTCTGGACGCACAGCGTGCTGACCGCCGCGCGCCATTGTTACGAGAAGGCGGGCTTCACCCTCACCTCGAGCGAGCCGCGGCATAGCTGGGGCAAGGATGTCGTCGCGGAATTCTGGGACCTGACGCTGTGAAGCCGTGGCCGCCTCAATCCGGCCCGCACACCGTCGCCTACCACAAAGCGAATGCAAGGCGCCTGCGCGCGCAGGTGCGGCGCGAGACTTGTTTGACGCTGTGGTTTCTTGTGCGGCGGCTTGTGCACGCTTTCTTCCCTCTCCCCTTGCGTGAGAGGGTGCCGAGCGAACGTCAGTGAGCGAGGCGGGTGAGGGGTCAGTGCCAAACGTGCTTCCGGACCCCTCACCCGGCTCGCGCTTCACTTCGTTCAGCGCGATCCACCCTCTCCCGCAAGGGGAGAGGGTAAAAGGCGGCCTATGCCGTAGCGCCCTTCGCTTTGGGCCGCCGCATGTGCTCGTCGAGCCGCGGCAGGATTTCCACGAAGTTGCAGGGCCGGTAGCGGTAGTCGAGCTGGTGCACCAGGATGTCGTCCCAGGCGTCCTTGCAGGCGCCGGGCGAGCCCGGCAGGCAGAACACGTAAGTCGCATTGGCGACGCCGGCGGTGGCGCGGGTCTGAATCGCCGAGGTGCCGATTTTCGGCACGCTGATCATCGTGAACAATGTCGAGAACCCGTCCATGCGCTTCTCGAACAGCGGCTCGACCGCCTCCGGCGTCACGTCGCGGCCGGTGAAGCCGGTGCCGCCGGTGGTGATGACGACGTCGATGAACTTGTCGGCGATCCAGGCCTTCACGTGCTGGCGGATCGCCTTGACGTCGTCCTTCACGATGGCGCGCTCGGCCAAGGTGTGCCCGGCGGCGCGGACGCGCTCGATCAGCGTGTTGCCCGACTTGTCATCGGCCAGCTCGCGCGTGTCGGACACGGTGAGCACCGCGATCTTGAGCGGCACGAATTGTCTGGTTTCGTCGAGTCCCGGCATGGCGTCACCCTAACAAGAATTCACCCCGTCATCCAAAGCGCCGTTTTGCGTTACGCCGGCGCCAGCAATCCGGCTTTCTCCACCGCCGCCTTGGCCTGCGGCGACGTCAGAATATCGATCATCGCCCTGGCGGCCTGCGGCGCCGCCGACTTGGCATGGACCGCCGCCGACAGCGGCATGATGTTCTGCAAGGCGTCCGGGAACGGTCCCAGCACATGCACGCCGTTCACCAGCTTGAGTTCGGCAAGCTGCTGCACCGCCATCGCACACTCGCCGCTGGCGACGGCGAGCGCCACGACGCCGGCGCGCGTCGTTGTTTTCTTCTTCATCTCGTCGGTGATGCCGAGCTTGCCGAGCACCTTGATGAAATGCGCCGCGCTGGGGCTGCCGGTCGCCGGGTCGGCATGAATGATGGATTTCGTCGCCAGCAGCGCCGCCTTGAAGCCATCGGCCGTGCTGATGTCCGGCTTCGGCTCGTTGAGGCCGACCGCGAGCCCCATGATCATCCGCGCCACGCCCTTGGCCGAGTTGCCATCGACGGCGCCCTCTTTCGCGAGAGCCTCGATGCCGTCGGGCGTGGAGATCACGATGTCGGCGGCCATGCCCTTGCGCACCATGTCGACGCAAGCCGACGGCGGCCCGAATTCCATCTCGATGCCGTAGCCGGTGGCCTTGGTGAATTGCGGCGTCAGCGCCTCAATAGCGCCCTGCATTGCCACCGTGGTGACAATCCTGATCGTCTTGGTCATTTCCGAACCTTCTAAAGTGTGCTGGCCGCGAACGTATTGCAGGCCGACACCTTGCCCTCTTTCAGCCCGATGTTGAACCAGCGCTGGCGCTGGGCAGATGAGCCGTGGGTGAAGGAGTCGGGAACGATGGCGCCGCGCGACTGCTGCTGCAGCCGGTCGTCGCCGATCGCCGCCGCGGTCTGCAGCGCCGCCTCGACGTCGCCGGGCTCGATCGACTTCCACTTCTGGTTTGAACGGTTCGCCCAAATGCCGCCGAAGCAATCGGCCTGCAGCTCGACACGCACCTGGATGCGGTTGGCCTCCGCCTTGTTGCCGGCGGCCTGCTGTGCCGACCGCGCCTTCGGCAGGATGCCGAGCAGGTTCTGCACGTGATGGCCGACCTCGTGCGCCATCACGTAAGCCTGGGCGAATTCGCAGGCCTTGCCGGTACAACCTTTGAAGCGCACGCGGATGTCGTTGAAGAACGAGGTATCGATATAGATGCGCTTGTCGGTCGGACAATAAAACGGTCCCATCGCCGCCTGCGCGAAGCCGCAACCGCCCTGCACTGAGCCCGCGAACAGCCGCAGGCGCGGCGGGCGATACTCCTGGCCTGCTTCCTTGAAGATCACCGACCAGGTGTCTTCGGTGTTGCCGAGCACCGCGGCGACGAAATCGCCCATTTGATCTTTCGGCGCGCCGGTGGTGCGGCGCGTGGTCGGCTGTTCGTAAGGCTGCTGCTGGACCTGACCGCCGCGGCCGCCGGTCGCGATCTCGGCGCCGCTGATCAAGATGCTGGGATCGATGCCGAAAGCCCAGCCGACCAGACTGAGCACGACGACCGCGCCTATGCCGAGACCGCCGCCGCCCATTGGTAATCCGAAACCGCCGCCACCGCCGGAGCCGCCGCCATCGCGGTCGTCCTCGACATTGTCACTGCGGCGAAAATCATCCCAGCGCATTCACCTGTCTCCCAACCGACGACCGTTAACAATTCCAAAGGAAACGCCGCATCTGGATTTCAGGTCCAGTATATGCGCCGATATTCAGGCGAATTTCTTGCCGCGATCATTGCGCAGCTACGCCGTGGCGTCCAATTCGCGACTTTTTGCTCGCGGCGAAGTCAGCTAAGCCACGGGATAATAGGCAGAATTTGCCCAGTAATGGGACAGTTTCATAAACCGTTTTTTCACCTTGAGCCGCCATATTGCATGCCTGTCGGTTGTAGGTCCCGCGTCTGCCGACCGCGTTCGCCTGAGTCAGAGTTTTGAGTCATGGTAGTGTCGCGTCGCGGGGCGCCCTCACGGGCGCCCCGTGGTCTTTCAGAGACCACCCAACATCATCGCATCCTGATCGGCGAGTGCGTCGATGAGATGGCAAAACTGCCGGCGGCCTCCGTCGATCTGGTGTTTGCCGATCCGCCGTACAATCTGCAGCTTGCCAGCGATCTGAAGCGTCCGGATGACAGTCATGTCGACGCCGTCACCGACGACTGGGACAAATTCGACTCTTTCGCCACTTATGACGCCTTCACCAAAGACTGGCTCACCGCCTGCCGCCGTGTTTTGAAACCGGCCGGCACGATCTGGGTGATCTGCTCCTACCACAATAAATTCCGCGACGGCGCCATGATGCAGGACCTCGGCTTCTGGATCCTCAACGACGTGATCTGGCGCAAGACCAACCCGATGCCGAATTTTCGTGGCCGGCGCTTCACCAACGCGCATGAGACCATGATCTGGGCTTCTCGCGACGCC
>JANMSZ010000122.1:0-4003 GCA_031389925.1 Hyphomicrobiales bacterium
TAGATGTCGATGCCGGTGGTGACCTTGGTCGGCATGCCGATAACATGGCCTTCCAAGTTGGCGCGCGGCGTGAACGACGCCGTCGTCAGCACGCGCTGATCCGACGTGTCGAAGCCGAACAGCGACGAAAACACTGTCTGACCCTTGCGGCGCAGGTTGCCGTCGAGGATCAACTCAAAGCCCGGCGCGATCATCCGCGAGACGCCGAGCGTGAGCCCGCCGGCCTGCTTGGTTGAATAGGCCGTCGGCGTAGTGGCGCCGCGCCGGTCGGTCTCAAGCAGGTTGATGCCCGCGCCCCGATCGACCAGGCGCGCGCCCGGCAGGCCCAATTTCTGGTCTTCGCCCGTAATATTGAGCCAGGCACTACCCTGGTCGCCGGTGTAACGCAGGTCGCCCACGCCGTTGCGCTGGCGCACATAATCGTTGACGCGGTAGCCGTCGGAATTGACGGCGTTGCCGGCGACCGCGGCGGCGAACGGCCCGTGCGATGTGGACGCGGCGCCGTTGATCTCGCGTTGGTTGAACGACCCGAAACCGGCTTCGATGCGCCCGGTCGCCGGCTTGCCGGCGCCGGTCTTGGTGACGATGTTGATGACGCCGCCGACGGCACCGTCGCCGTACAGCACCGCACCGCTATTGCCGCGCATGATCTCGATGCGCTCGACGCTGTCGCGCGGAATCGAAGTGAGATCGAAGCCGATCGAATCGAAGTCGGCCATCCGGCGTCCGTTGACCAGGATCAAGGTGTTGGCTGACGCCGTAGCGCCAAAGCCACGCATGTCGATGGTCGTTCCAACGCCGGCCTTGCCGCCGGCGGTGCTCCGGGTCTGGATGCCGGCTTCTTGCGACAGCACGTCATGGATAGTGGTGCCGGGCGAGCGCGCAATGTCCTCGGCGGTGATGACACTGTTCGATGCACCGGCAATGCCGGTGCCGGTGCGGCTGGCCCAGACGTCGAGGACTGGCAGCAGCTGCGTGCTTTGCGCGTGAGCGGCGGCGGTGAGGCCGGCGAGCGCCAACAGCACGCCGCAGACAGTGAGTTTCGATCCCATATCGCAACATTCCTTCGTTTGCGCTCAGCAAGGCTGAGCGCATCGGGTGAGACAAAATCCGATGCGAAGGACAGGCAAACGCGACAGGCACAATTCGTGCGTAACGTTCAACCTGTTCGATGTCGTTTGAGGTCTAACTCACGCGGCCATCGCACCGGCATTGACGTCACCGCTGCGAAAGCGCGCTCCGTATGGACCTCCCGTCCACCGGTTGGGTGACTGTGCTGGCAGGTTTCCTGGCTCGCGGGTCGTTGCTCAGTTGCGTCCGGCCTTCCCAGTTTCCCAGTGGCCGTATGGACGCGGGCTCGCCGCTTACAGTTGCGGGGGCAGCCACCGATGCCTGCGAATTCAATGACGAACGCGCAGAAATCTGTGTTCCCTCTTTCGTCTCCGGAGCGATCCGGAGAACCAGCACGGTTTAAAATGTGTCTGGAACGCGGCAACGAGTCAAGCGCCGGAACTCTTAGCGCGTGTTCTCATCTGGAAATTGTCGCCGGCCGGCGGAATAGAGGCGATCACGGATTGTTTTCTACCTAAGACTGGAATTCGACGTAGCCTTGTCAGATGCCACCCAGGAGAGATCCTTGAACGCCATAACCCTGAACAAAGCGATTCGCCGCGCCACTGCGCTCGCCGCAGCCGCCTTGCTCGTGACCGCCGTCAGCATCAAGCCAGTCGTAGTTTACGCCATGGGCAGCGAAACGCCACCGCCGGCTGAAGAAGCTAAAAAGAAAAAGAAAGACAGTAAGGTGATCGAGCAGCAGGAGCAGCAGCTCGCGCACGAGAAATTCCTGCGCGGCTATCGCGCCGCGCGCGACGCGATCATCGCCGGCGACTACAAAGGCGGCATCGCGGCGATGCACGCGCTCGGCCAGGACGAGCATCCGGATGTCGCCAATTACATTGGCTACGCCAACCGCAAGCTGGGCAATTACGATCAGTCGAAGGTCTGGTACGAGAAGGCGCTCGCGTCCAACCCGGATCACGTGCGCACCTGGTCCTATTACGGCATGTGGCACATGGAACAGGGCAACCGGCTCAAAGCGCAGGACTATCTCGCCAAGGTAAATGCGCTGTGCGGCAACGACACTTGCCAAGAATTCAAACAGCTCAAGGCGGTCATCGACGGAACCGCGAGCTACTGACGCGTTTTTGTTTTCACATGAAATTATGCCCGGCCTCGCGCCGGGCATAATGCTATTTGAGATGCCCTACGGCGCCATTCCCTGCACAATCCAAGCTTGATTGACCGGGCCGGCACTTTTCGCGATGGACTTCACGGCCCGCTTGCTCCGCCTCGACAATCGAGGGCCAGGTCGTATACACGAGCACCGCGCGTTCCATTTCTGAGGTCCCTTTTCCGTTCAAAAGGCGCGTTTAAGAGTGATTTATGAGCCCTTCGGCCCAGAACATTAAACGCATCGCCTTCGTCGCCAGTTCGACGCCGGAGGCGCGCGAGGCCTGTGCCGCGCTGCAAAAGCGCTACGGCAACGCCGATCCGGCCGATGCCGACGTCATTGTCGCACTGGGCGGCGACGGGCTGATGCTGCAGACCCTGCACACCTTCATGAAATCCGGCAAGCCGATCTACGGCATGCACCGTGGCACCGTCGGCTTCCTGATGAACGAGTTCGTGGTCGACGGCCTGATCGAGCGCATTGCGGCGGCGCATACGACCGTGATCCATCCTCTTGTGATGCAGGCCCGCGATGTGAGCGGCCAGAGTCACGAACGCCGCGCCATCAACGAGGTGTCGTTGTTCCGCCAAAGCGCGCAGGCCGCGCATCTGCGTATCCTGGTCGACGGCCAGGAGCGCCTCGCCGAACTCGTCGCCGACGGCGTGCTGGTCGCGACGCCCGCCGGCTCGACCGCCTATAATTTGTCGGTGCAAGGCACGATCATCCCGATCAATGCGCCGCTGCTGGCGCTCACCGCCATCAGCCCGTTCCGGCCGCGGCGCTGGCGCGGCGCACTACTGCCCGACAAGGCGAAGGTCACCATCGAAATCCAGGAAGCCGAGAAGCGGCCGGTGGCCGCGGTCGCCGACAACGACGAGGTGCGCTCGGTGCGAAGCGTCGACATCAGCATGGATCACAGCATCTCGCTCAACATGTTGTTCGATCCGGGGCACAATCTCGACGAGCGGATCCTGCGCGAGCAATTCGGGTTTTGACCTTTCTGACGTGAGAGATCCATGGCGCAATTCGACTTCTCGGTGAACGGCAAAGCCGTCAGCGTCGCACTCGACAACGAGGCGACGCCGCTGCTGAATGTTCTGCGCAACGAACTCGGCCTCATGGGCACGCGCTTCGGCTGCGGGCTTGAGCAATGCGGCTGCTGCATGGTCTTGATCGACGGCGCGCCGGTGAAGTCCTGCAACCGCGAAGTCTCGACGCTTGCCGGCAAGAATGTCACCACCATCGAAGGCCTCGGCACGCCGGAGCGCCCTCACCCTCTGCAACAGGCTTTCCTGGACGAGCAGGCCGGCCAATGCGGCTACTGCCTCGCCGGCATTCTGATTTCGGCGAAGGCGTTGCTCGAGAAAAATCCATCGCCGACGCGCAAGGAAATCGCGCTGGCCCTCGACGGCAACATCTGCCGCTGCGGTTCGCATAACCGCATCATGCGCGCGGTCGAGAAAGCCGCCGCCGTGATGAGGGCCGCCTCATGAACGCGCCCGTGCTGCCTGGAACGCTGAACGACAATCCGGTGCTCGAGCGCTGGGTGACGTTTCCCGCGCCCGGCAAAGTCACGGTGAACACCGGCCGCGTCGAGCTCGGCCAGGGCGTGCTGACCGCCATGCAGCAGGTCGCGGCCGACGAACTTTACGTCTCGCCCGCGCGCGTGAGCGTTCATTCCGGCGACACCGTGCGCGCGCCGAACGAGGGCTACACCGCAGGTTCGCAGTCGATCCAGACCGGCGCCGTGGCGATGCGGCAGGCCTGCGCCGA
>JANMSZ010000166.1:0-8634 GCA_031389925.1 Hyphomicrobiales bacterium
CGCGAAACAAACGCAGGCACGCCGACATAGGGCCCCCCGCCTTGCGACGTCTTGACCGTGAAGCTCGACAGCGACAACTCACAGATATCGAATTCGGCATGGCGAAAGGCGCGGAAGAAGATTTCTTCCGGCGACAACGTCATGCAGGACGCATCCACGCCGTCGATCTGCACCGCGCCATCCACGAGAGCACGGGTACGGTCATAAGGTCCGACCGCGACGGATAAATTGAGTTTAGCCATGAAGTGTCCGGGCTTGGTTTCTATAACCGCTAAGTCATAGGCGAAACCAATCCCGGACGCAAAACCGTCGTAGCTTAAGCCGGCTGCGCGGCTAGCCGAAAATGTCGGCGACGATGCCGTTATACCAATCGACCGACTCCTTGTAGTTCTGCTTGCGGATGTCCGCGGACTCGCCCTTCTGGCTGACGAAGCCCGGCGCCGCCTTGATCTTGCCGTCGCCCGGCTCGAAGTTTCCGCCGACTTTGATGTCGTCGTCCGGGGCGATCAGGCTCCAGCAGGTGTTCGAATAGCGCGCCGGGAATGCGCGCGACTTGATCAGCTCGGCACCGATGGTCATCGCCGCCACCTTGGCCTGGCTGTTGGCGGAGAACGCCGACTTCGGCATGTCACCGGGAATGGCCGCGTCGCCGATCACAAAGATATTGGCGTCGACTTTCGATTTCATCGATTCAGGATCGATCGGGCAATAGCCGGACTGATCGGCCAAGCCTGCGTCGCGCGCGATCTTGCCGGCCATCTGGGCGGGGATGACGTTCACCAGCGCGGCCTTGTAAGTCGCGAAATCGGTCTTCACCTCGCCGGTCTTGGGATCGACGCCCTTGATCCCGCCGTGGACCTTGGGATCCTGCCATTCGATCATGCCGGGATAGTGCTTCTCCCAGCCTTCCATGAACACCGCCTGTTTGGAGAAGGTGGGCTTGGGGTCGACGATGATGATCTTCGATTTCTTGTGGCCCTTCTTCTTGAGCACATGCGCGAACATCGACGCGCGCTCGTAAGGCCCCGGCGGGCAGCGGTACGGATTGGGCGGCGCCACCATCACAATCAGGTCGCCGTCCTTGAGCGCATTGAGCTTCTTGACCAGCAGTTCGGTCTGCGGCCCCGGCTTCCAGGCGTGCGGCATGACTTGCGCGGCCGCTTCCGAATATCCGGGCACCGAATCCCATTTGAGATCGATGCCAGGCGCAATCGCCAGCCGGTCGTAGGGCACCTTGCTGCCATTGGCGAGCACCACCAGCTTCTTGTCGCGATCGATTGAGTTCGCCATGGAATGCACGACCTTAACACCGGCCTTCTTCACCTTGTCGTAATTATGAGTGAGCGATTTAAGATCGCGGAAGCCGCCGACATACAAGTTAGAAAAGAAACAGGTCGTGAAAGCCTTCGACGGTTCGATCAGCGTGACGTCGATTGCACCGGTGGAATCTTTGGCGACGTAGCGTGCGACGGTCGCCCCGCCCGGCCCGCCTCCGATGACGACAAGGCGCGGCTTGGCCTGGCCGAAGGCAGCCGGCGCGAACAGCGATGTGGCCAGCGATGCGCCAGCCAGCACGGAGAAATTACGACGAGTAATCTTAGTCATGATACGCCCCTTGGTTTTCTTTGATCATTTCGGTCTTTTGGTTGCCGCGAAATAGCTCGCCAGCGCCTCGATCTCGTCGTCTTTGAGCCGGCTGGCGACGTTCTGCATGACCGGATTGGGTAGAGACTTGGCACGGTAGGCTTTGATGGCCTCGACGAGATAAGCCTCCTTTGCGCCGAATATATCGGGAATGGTGTTGCCCGCTAGCGCAGAGCTATGACAGGTGAGGCATTCGTTGGCGAGATAACGGCCGAGTGCGACGTCCCCACCGGACGCAGCCGTTATCGCGACCAAGCTGGCCGCGAGAGCCAAGCCGGCGCGAATGCAAATCCGATGGGTCGCAAACAGTTCAGCCATTGCCCGGTGCATAAACCTCCCGGTGGACCGTCGCATGACCGGCCGCACCGCCCCAATTTTAACTGGCGGGGGCGCATTCGACAAATTGCCGCAGCGCAATAATTTTCTATTCCACCCCACGCCGGGATGATTTTTCATCTTCCGGCGTCACATCGACAGCACGCGCTCTCCCGGTCACTTTCACAGGCGGCCCGCAGTTTTTCATGCAAGGCTTGGCATTCCAAAACACCTTTTCGGCCTTGCCGCGATCGTCGTCATAGAAGCCGCCCTGGTTAGGCATTTTGACCTGCTTCCAGGTGTCCTTCGACAGCACGAACTTTTCGTCGACAATATCGTTGAGGTTGAGCACAAAGGCCGTGACGGCATACAGTTCGTCATTGCTGAGCGACTGCGCGTCGCCGAACGGCATCGAGCGGCGGATATAGTCGAACACGCTCGACAGATAGGGGTAATACGAGCCGACGGTCTTGACCGGATCGTGGGTGGCCAGCGTGTTCTTGCCTTGGGCGAGCTGCGGCCAGCGCCCGGTGCTTTCACCGAACTCGCCGTGGCAGGCGGCGCATTTCTCCAGATAGATTTTCTCGCCGGCTTTCACCGAGCCTTGGCCGGGCGGCGCGCCCTGCCCGTCCGGGCGCACGTCGATGTCCCAGCCGGCGATTTGCGCAACCGTCGCGGCCTGGCCGACGCCGTAGTGACGCGGCTTGGTTTGGGACAAAGCTGACGGGGCGAGTGCGAAGAAAAAAATTGAAACTGCGAGCCGCAGCCACGGCGCGCTCCCTCTCCCCGTTGAGGAGAGATTTGGGGTGAGGGGGACTAGGACTATCGGTAGACTATGACCCCTCACCCGCCGCGCCATAGCGCGTCGAAGACGCGCGTAACCGCGCTTATGGCGCGTCGACCTCTCCCTATGGGAGAGGTGAAGGAAGAATCTATCCCACTTCGACATTCTCGACCTCCCCGCTCGCCTTAAGCGCCCAGGTCTGGATACCGTTGTTGTGATAAATCGAATTGACGCCGCGGATTTTGCGCAGTTCGCTCTTGCTCGGCTGCACATAGCCGGTGTCGTCCATCGCGCGCGATTGCAGCAGCAGCTCTTCGCCGTTCCAGTCGAACTCGGCATAAAATCGAACGCAGGCTTTGTCGAACACCGGCCCGTCGATGCGCGCGGTGCGCCAGTTGCGGCCGCCGTCGAGCGAAACGTCGACGCGCTTGACCTTGCCGCGGCCGGACCAGGCCAGCCCCGAGATGACCATAAAGCCTTTACCTTTCACCAGCGCCTGCGGCGATGGTGAGGTGATGACCGACTTGGCGTCCATCTCGAAGGTGAATTTCCGCGCCTTGCCGTTTTCGAGAAGGTCGGTGTACTTCGCGGTTTCCTCGCGGGTGTACCAGGGCTGATCGCCGACCTTAATGCGGCGCAGCCACTTGACCCAGATGTTGCCCTCCCAGCCGGGCACCACGAGGCGCACGGGATAGCCCTGCTCCGGCCGCAGCATTTCGCCGTTCATGCGATAGGCGACGATGCAATCGTCGAGCGCCTTGTGCATCGGGATTGAGCGGTTCATCGCCGCGGCGTCGCCGCCTTCGACCATCAACCACTTTGCGTTTGATTTGAGCCCGGCCTGCTCGAGCAAGAGCTTCAGCGGCACGCCGGTGTATTGCACGCAATGCACCATGCCATGGGTGTATTGGCAGCCGTTGAGCTGCGCACCGCGCCACTCCATGCCGGAATTGGCGGCGCATTCGAGAAAGTAGATGCGATTGACGCGCGGCAGGCGCTTGAGGTCATCGAGCGTGAAGATCAGCGGCCTATCGACCAGACCATGCAGCATCAGCCGATAATCGATCGGATCGATCTCGGCAATGCCGGAATGATGACGCTCGAAGCACAGCCCGTTTGGCGTGATGATGCCGTCGAGTTCGTGCAGCGGCGTGAAGCTGACCGACGACTCACGGCTGGCGGTGAGCCATTGCACGTCGCGCCGGATGACGTCCTTCTCGAACTTCGACGGGTTTCCGTAAGGCCGCACCGCGACGCCATCGCCAAGTTGCCTGGTCCAGTCGGCGACGTTGGGCGGCAAGTTCTTGTCATCGGCGACAGCAGGACGGCCCGCAGCGCCGGCGGCGGCCATCCCAGCAGCACCGGCCAGAAAGCGGCGGCGCGAGGCGTGCTTTTTCGCAGTCTCTGGGTCGGTCGGATTGGTCATCGGCGGCTCCCGGCGGATCCCTCTGCCCGATGGGTCATATCACATTCTATTTCGTGAATGTCATCATCTGCGCGATTAAACACCGGAAATTTTCACGCTGCTGTTGGGCGCGATCCGCACCGTTTTGACACCCGCGACATAGCGTTCGACCAGATCCCAGACCGGCGGACCCTCGGTGCCTTCGTTCACGCTCGCCCAGCCGGCGACGGTGTATTCCTTGGCCGGCTCGATCGGCTTGCCGGTCTTGAGATGCGTCATGTCCGAAATGCGCTGGCCCATCGGCCTGCCGATATCGATGGCGTAGCCGAGCCCGCCGCAGCGGACCATGTCGCCGCCCTGCTGGTAGTAAGGATCGGGGTTGAACAGATTGTCGGCAACGTCCTCCAGCACGTCCTTGAGCCGCGCGCCTGTCATCGGCATGCGGTACACCTGCGGATAGGTAATGGCCGTGGCGTTATGGATGTCTTCCATCGTGATCGGCGCACCCGGCAGCACACTGGTGCCCCAGCGGAAGCCCGGCGACAGCACGATCTCGGCGTCGCGCTCTTTCAGGAGCGCCGCGCAGATCAGGTCATCGAAGGTGCCATTGAAATTGCCGCGCCGGTACAACAGCGAATCCGCCCGTCCCACCACGCGCGCCAGTTCCTTGGCGTAAGGCGCGCGCGCCTTGGTGATGGCGGCTTTCATTTCCGCGTCGGGCGCGATCACGTCGGCAAACAGCGGGATCAGCTTGTAGCGGTAACCTTTTACCGTGCCGTTCTGCACATCAAGATCAAGACGGGAAACAAATTTGCCGTGGCTGCCGGACGCAACCAGCAGCGTCTTGCCGACCGTCACCGCGACGGGCAGCGCGTCGTGGGTGTGGCTTGTCAGGATCACGTCTATGCCGGCCACGCGCGTGGCGAGCTTGCGATCGACGTCGAAGCCGTTGTGCGACAGCAGCACCACCAATTGCGCGCCGCCCTTGCGCGCCTTCTCGACATTGGCGCGAACGTCCTCCTCGCGAATGCCGAACGACCATTTCGGCATCAACCAGCGCGGATTGGCGACCGGGGTATAGGGGAACGCCTGTCCCAGCACCGCTATCTTGACGCCGCCGCGCTCGAACATCTTCATCGGCTCGAACGCCGGCTCGTTCCACTCCGTGTCGCGGACATTGAGCGCGAGAAACGGAAATCCAAGGTTCTTGATCAGTTCGTTGACGCGCGCCTCGCCATAGGTGAATTCCCAATGGCCGGTCATGGCATCGGGCTGGAGCAGCGCCATGCAGTTGACCATGTCCTGGCCTTTGCTGGCGTTGGCGCCGAGCGAACCCTGCCAGGTGTCGCCGCCGTCGAGCAGCAGCACCTTGTTGCCGCGCTCGGCGCGCACGCGCTTGACCACGGTGGCGAGCCGGTCGAGGCCGCCAATCTTGCCGTAGCTTTTCGCCAGCGCCGCAAAATCCTCCGAGCTCATGGCGTAAGCCGCCGCGGTTTTTTCCGGAATGCCGAAGCGATTGAGGAAGGCGCGGCCGCTAACATGCGGCGGCTGGCCCCTCGCCTCTCCGACGCCGAGATTGGTCGACGGCTCGCGGAAATACACCGGCATCAATTGGCCGTGGATGTCGGCGACATGCAGCAGCGTCACGTTGCCGAGCGCGTCGAACTTGAGCAGTTCGTTCTGCGTCAACCGTTGTTGCGCGAAGGCGCGTGTGAGACCACCGCCGCCCGCCGTCAACGCCGCGGTGGCGGCGCCGACTTGAAGCATTTCCCGGCGGGTGATCATGACTTCAAATCATTGCGCATGATCTTATCCGAAAACCGGTTCCCACTTTTCGGGATCATGCGCGATCAGTGCCTAATGCCCGGCACGCTCAGCTTCAGGCCCTCGTTCTGCGTCATGAGATACAGCTCGAGGTCGCCGTATTCCTTGGCATCGGGCGGCAGTTCGTCGGCGCGGATGTTGACCTGGCACCACTGGAAGCGTTGGCGGATATCCCAGATCGTCTGCAGGCTGGTGCGCCAGGTCGGGAAGTGATCGGCCTGACCTTTCGGCTCACCCAGCCACTGGCCGCGGATCCATTTGTTGGCAGAGATGCCGTGGCAGTCGGAGCAAGCGAAGTTGAGTTGGCCGAGCTTGCGCTCGCTGAGAGCCTTGCCGCGTTCGATCGCCGCCTTCGACGCCGCGCTGGTCGTGTCGATCTTGATCGGCTCGCCGTTGGCGAGGAAGTGCAGATAAACCGACATCGCGCGGTTGTTGTCGGTCTCCATCAGCCAGTCGGCGCCGGTGGTGGCCTTGGTATGGCGAGTGACAAACTCCTCCACGCCCAGCACTTTGTTGAGGCGTGGCTCCCACTTCGGCATCGAGGCGGCCCAGGTCTTAAACTTCGATTGGTCGCTATGGCAAGTGTTGCAGGAGAAGCCGGACGCCGCCTTCATTTTCCAAAGTTCTTGCGCCCTGTCGACCGCCCACATGCCGGGATTTTCGATCGGGTCGAGATTGTCGCGCTTCTCGACCGGCGGGGTACGCTTGGCCGGATCGTCGAGCACGGCCTTGAATGGCGCCGGCGACTTCAGCGTCTTGAGGAGGGCGACGATGTCCTTGATCTCCTCGTCGGTGAACATTCCGTGGCTGCCCCAAGGCGGCATCACCGTGTCGGGATTGTAGACGCGGCCGTCATAGACGTAATTATACAGCCACTCGTCTTCGCGGCCGGCATTGCCGATTTCCGACAGGTCCGGACCCACATTGCCCGGAAGATTTGCGCCGCCGGCCGGCCCCATCACATGGCAGGCCAGACATGAGCCGCCGCGGTTGCGGTCGGCCACCAAAACGGCGCCCTTGGCGGCGTCGCCCTCGACAGGGCCGGTCAGCTTGCGCGGCTCTTTCGGCACCGGCGGCGATGCCAGATTAGCCAGCGTGTTGAACTTCGCCATGTCGCGCGCCGGCCAGCCGGCATATCGCTTCCAGGGTGCGGCCGAGGCGTCGCCTTTGGTTTCGAGTTGCGCTTGTCGCTTGGCCGCTTGCGCGTTGGCGCCTGAATTGTAGACGACGATGACAGCGGCGACGGCGGCCAGCGCAACGGCGCCGCTCGCCAGAATCCCTTTACGGGTCATTCGATCCCCCTCCAAATTTTGTTTTCGTTTCGCTCCGCGCCCCCTGTGGCGCGGGCGGTGCGTCAAGCCACGGTTATTTTTTCTTCCGCGGTGGTGACAGTACCGTCGTCGTCGGTCCAGGAGAACTTAAAGGTGCCGCTCTCGTCGACCTTCGCGGTGAACTGAAGATAAGGATTGGCGGCGACCGCCGGGTCGATGCTGGCGGAAAACACCGGCTTGCCGTTAAATTCCGCCGTGAACTTGCTGATGATCTTGCGCGGGATGGTCTTGCCGTCTTTGTCCTTGCGCTGACCCGACTCCATGATGTGCGGCATCAGCGTCTTGATCTCGATGATGTCGCCCTTCTTGGCTTCCTTGGGCAGTTTGAGCCGCGGCTTTTCCGCCATTGTGATCTCCCGACTTTCTAGAATTCAATGAGCCAAAACATTCCTGGTGGATCAGCCGCCGCAGCCGCCGATGGTGACCTTGACCTGCTTCTGGGCGATGAAGAATTCGCCTTTGCTGGTCTTGGCGACCACGACGATGTTCTGCGTCGCCGCGAGCCGGATGCGGGTCTGCGCTTCGGCCCTGCCCGACAGCGGCGTGAAATGGAACGTCACCACGCCGGGGTTGGGATTGCCCTCGGAGACCACCAGGACGTCTTTAACGTAATTCTCGGCGGTCATCGGCGCATCGACCGAAATCGTCAGCGGCACGGTGTTGCCGTTTTCCGCGATCTCGGGAAGCTCGATGGAAATCTTGCCTTTTTCCGCGGTTTTGCCGCCGGTGAATTTGGCAATGTCGTCGGCCGCTTCCTTGGCGGCGGCGTGCGCCTGTGGCCCCCAGCCAACGACTGTGAGCGCCACGCCGCTAGCGCCAACGGCAAGTGCTGCGCGACGAGATAGCTGTCGCATCGAATGTCTCCTCCCGGCTAAAACGTTTGGGGCAAGTCTGCCCGGACCGACCATAGCGGCCCCCGGCGGGCGGTTCAAATCATATTCAAAAAAAAGAATATACGCTCCACAGCCACAGCCGCCGGTAGATCGGTTTTCAGCTCGGCAGCGCTTTGACGAAATCCCGGAAGCTCTTGGTCTCGTACGCTTTTTCACGAACGAATCGAAACATGGCGAGGAAGTCGTCCGGCCTCAGATACCCCGGCGCGCGCGCCACTTCGCGTTTGCCGGGCGGCAGCGCTTTGAGCGGGGCGGCACGTTCGCCGAAGAATTGGATGGTCGGCGTGAATCGCACGCCGTATTTCGCCGCCAATTCCTTCTCCGACATTTCGGTGCCGTCGAAGTCGGTAACCTTGCGGGAGCCGATGATGTTGAGCTGTAGGACCTCGAAATTCGCCTTGATGTAATCGGCGATTTTCGGCTGGGCGAAATTGACGA
>JANMSZ010000168.1:0-3255 GCA_031389925.1 Hyphomicrobiales bacterium
TCGATGTCGTCGTAGCAGCCCATCGGCTCGTCGATGCCGAAAGTACGGATGAAGCCAACGGCGGCCGACGCCATGCAGTGGCGGGCATTCGGGTCGATATTGTTGGAGCGGAAACCGGCCTTGTACAATTTGAGCGCCGCGTAGCCTTCCCAGATCGTCCACTGTCCGGAGCCGAACATGCCGACGCCGCTGGGGCCGCGCTTCTTCAGCGCGTCCTTGAATTTCACCGCCATGATGTCGAAGGCTTCATCCCACGACACCGGCGTGAAGTCGCCGTTCTTGTCGTACTTGCCGTTGGTCTTGCGCAGCATCGGCCGCGTCAGGCGGTCGTGGCCGTACATGATCTTGGAGAGGAAGTAGCCTTTGACGCAGTTGAGGCCGCGATTGACTTCGGACTTGATGTCGCCGTGCGTGGCGACGACGCGATTTTCCTTGGTCGCCACCATGACGCTGCAGCCGGTGCCGCAGAACCTACAGGCCGCCTTGTCCCATTGCAGTTCGCTCTGTTTGCGTTCGGTGACGAGGTTGGCTGCCGTTGCCGGCACGGACATGCCGCCGGCCAAGGCCGCCATCGCGGCCGCCTCCAGTTTCAAAACCTGCCGTCGGTCGAGCTTTGTCGCGGTCATGGGTCAGGTCCTTTGAAAGCTTAAGCGACGTCGATGGCGTGAAACACCAGCGAAGCCGAGTAGACGTGTGGCAGCAGCGCGATGGTGTTGAGCGTGGTGCCGATAACGCCGGCCTGCGCCGTATCGATCACGACGACGAGTTTACCCTTGGGATCGCGGCCATGAATTTCGCACCCGTCGAGCGCCGCGATCGTCGCTTCGACCTCACCCAGGTGTTCCGGCCGCGCCTGCACCAGAATGCTGGCGATCTCGCCGCCGGGCGGCGCGATCACGCGATCTGTCTCGATGACGCGGCCCGTCATGAAGGCGCGGCGGTCGATGGCTGGGGAGGCGGCTTTTGTCATAATCGTCTCAATTAGCGGGAGGAGGGCCGGGCGGCCCGGCGATCATCTGGTAGACCCAGACGGTGAGCCCGTAGCCACCGACCGTCGCCACCGCGATGGCCGGCATCAGCACGGCGGTCAGAAACAGGAACGCGAAGATCTCCATGCGCCGCCGGCGCACTCGACCTTTCGTGCTGTCGTTGTCGACCGCAGACATGTGGTATTCCATTGCCGTCGCGCCGATTAAAGGATTCGGCCACGGTCAGAGCGAGAGTTTTCGTTTGGAAGTCCGGCGCAGAAGGCTAGGCGCAAGTTGAAGAAGCGTATGTATCGAATTGCTCAGAGACGTTTGTCTTAATGCCTAAACCAAGCCTGCCTGATATTTGGTCAGTGGTATTGATTCAGATCAAACCAAAATCTCACAAACGGCGGCTATGCGCCTTGTTTGGCCATCAGCCGCTCGAAACCCTGCCGATCGGACAACAATGCGCGCGTCATGTCCGGCCTTTTGCCGCCGGCTTGCGACCTGGAATTAGCCATATTTTGCGGTGGAATATCGCGCGCGGCTCGCGATAGGATACAAAGAGGCGCTGCAATTCGGATATATATGAAGGCGCGATGCGGAGTCTGACGAAAAGCTTCAGGACGCGGGCGGCGATTTTCATCGCTTTGGCCTATGCGTTTTGCGTTTTGGCTCCCACCGTCGCGGTCGCCTTGGTCGCCGGGCCGGCTTCTTTCCATTGTCTCGGCGAATTGGAGACGATGAGCGCGCCGGCGGCGCATGAGAGCACGGCTCATTCCCATGCCGGCGCGAGCGACCACCATCACGATCAGGGCACGACAGCCGATCACGACTCCGATACCGGCGGAAAAGCTCCCGTCGGAAGTTGCTGCGGACTGTTCTGCGTGTCCGCCATCGCGCACGACCCCAGCTTGATGTTCGGCATCTCCGCGCCGGCATCGGCACCCGTGCCTGCCGTCGCGAACGGCCTTGCCGGTCGAGCGCCCGGTCCCCTCCACAGCCCCCCCATCGCCTGACAGCCGACCGTTTTTGAGTTCTGCGCGTCCGCGTCATGGCGGCGCGCGGCCTCGTCGTGTCTGTCATGGGAGATTTTATGGTTGCGCATATTTTGCGCTCCGTCCGCGTTGCCGGACAGGAGTTCGCGTCCCGCGGCGCCGGGCGCATCGGCGCAGCATGCCTTGCCGCGTTGCTGAGCGGTTGCGCCGGTTTTTCCGGCGACGGGGGCATGGATGCCGTCAGCGGCATGACGGATGCGTCATTGCGGGTGAAAGTTTCGGCGCTGCGCAGCGATGACGACGTCGCCGCCGCTGACCAGGCGGTTGCCGCGCTGCTCAAGCGTCCGCTTGGGCCGGATGCCGCCGTCCAGGTCGCGCTGTTGAAGAATCGCGATCTGCAGGCAGCCTATGACGAATTGGGCATCGCCGAAGCGGTGCGCGTTCGCGCCAGCCTGCCGCCGAGTCCGACGCTCAGCCTGTCCCGTCTCGCTGGCGGCGGCGGCTCGGAGATCGAGGCGCAGATCGTCGCCAACATTCTGGCGCTGGCAACGCTGCCGGCGCGGGCCGATGTTGCCGCCGACCGCTTCCAGCAGGCGCAATTGCGCGCGGTCGAGGCGACCTTGCGCACCGCCTTCGAAGCGCGCCGGGCCTATGTCGAGGCTGTCGCGAGCCGTCAATTCGTCGGATCGCTGGCGCAAGCCGAAACTTCGGCGGAAGCGGCGGTCACGCTGTCCAAGCGTCTCGGCCAAAGCGGCACGATGAACAAGCTCGATATGGCGCGCAACGAGGTGTTCTACGCCGAGACGTCGGCGCGGCTGGCGACCGCGAGACAACGGACGGTCAGCAGCCGTGAACGGCTGGTCCGCGCGATGGGGCTGTCTGGCGGCGAACTCGCGTTCCGCCTGCCGGCAAGTCTTCCTGCCTTGCCGCGTGCGGTCGGCGCGGGCGCCGTTGAGGTGGAGGCCATTCGCCGCCGCGTCGATCTCCAGATCGCACGGCTCGAGGTGGTGGCGCTGGCAAAGACCTATGGCCTCACCAACGCCACGCGCTTCATTAATCTGCTTGAGGTTTCCGGCACCCACAAGCGCATTGAGGATTCAACGGGTCAGGTCGAGAAGGAACGCGGCCTGGGCGTCGAATTTCAGGTGCCGTTGTTCGACTTCGGCGAAGTCCGCGTCCGCGAGGCGGAGGCAACCTACAGCCAGGCCGTCAATCGCCTGGCCGCAAAAGCGGTCAATGTCGGCTCGGAGGCCCGCGAGGCCTATCAGAAGTACCGCACGGCGCTCGAC
>JANMSZ010000222.1:0-2118 GCA_031389925.1 Hyphomicrobiales bacterium
CGTTCGTCCCCGCCCGCGGGCGCCGCATCCTGCTCCACCATCACGACGCCTCATGAAAGCGCCCTCGATGAGTAGGACGCGTCAAGAATATATACCTTGGGAATCTTGTCAAGAGCCGCGGCGATTATTTTCCGTCCCGTACCCTCACTCCTCATGGTGAGGAGCCGCGCAGCGGCGTCTCGAACCATGAGAGCCCGGGTTTCACGGGCCTTCATCCTTCGAGACGCGCCCTATAGGGCGTCGAAGACGCGCGTAAACGCGCTTATGGAGCGCTCCTTCAGGATGAGGTGATAGAGGTGCGAGCGCCTCACGCCCGGTGATAAGGATGCCCGGTGAGGATGGTTGAGGCGCGGTAGATCTGCTCGAGCAGCATGACGCGCACCAGTTGATGCGGCCAGGTGGCGGTGCCGAATGACAGCCGCAGCTGCGCCTTGTCCTGCAGGCTGGGGCTGAGCCCGTCGGCGCCGCCGATCACGAACACCACCGCGGGTTTGTCGTTGGCGCGCCATTTGGTGAACTGCGCGGCGATGCTGGCGCTGTCGAGACTGTCGCCGCTTGAATCCAAAAGCACCACCGCCGCGCCTTGCGGAATGACGGTGGCGAGCGCGATCGATTCCTCGAGCATGCGCTTGGCCGGTTCGGCGGCGCGGCTTTCCCGGATTTCGATGATTTCGACATCGCGCCAGCCGAGATTGCGCCCGGTCTGCGCGGCGCGTTTGCGGAAGCGCTCGGACAGTTCGGTTTCGGGGCCGGCTTTCAGGCGCCCGACGGCGGCGACGATGATGCGCATGGTGGGCGAGCCTAAGGCGCTTTCTCTGCTCCGTCACCCTGAGGTGCGAGCGAAGCGAGCCTCGAAGGGTGAGCGGCCCCAATTGGCAAGAGCATGGGCCGTCGCCCTTCGAGGCTCGCCCTGCGGGCTCGCACCTCAGGGTGACGGATTAAAACACAATCAGTCATTGAGGCTTCGCTCTTCCAACCAACCGACGCGCGGCCTTTGCGACGAGCCAGCACAGCACACCCACGGCCATGTAAATTGGTATGTTTAGAATGGCCAGCTCGAACACAATAAGCAATGAGGAAGCGGACCAATTAGGTATCCCAGCAAGGCCGAGCATTCCGATGGACGTTGGCCAAAGATACAATCGCAACGTGACAAACGGAACAGCGATGTCGAGGCTGTAAAGGTCGCCGAAGTCTAAAATTGCAAATAGAATTACGAAGACCACGGGGACCAGAAAGCCAACGGCTGCAGAGATTCCCACCGCGCGTCGTAGTCGCAACGAAGCCTCCATCGGGACTTTGCCGCTTTATCCAAGCTTGCAGCTCTGGGTCCCCGCCTTCGCGGGGACGAGCGGATATAACTCACGCGCTCCACATCTTCTCGAGATTATAAAATTCGCGCACTTCGGGGCGAAACACGTGAACGATGACGTTGCCGGTGTCGATCAGCACCCAGTCGCCCTGTCGCAAGCCTTCGACGTGGAGGCCGGTATACTTGGCGGCCTTGAGGCCCTTCACCAGATTGTCGGCAATGGCGGCGACATGGACGTTCGACCGGCCGGTGGTGACCACCATGTAGTCGCCGATCGAGGGTTTGTCGGTGATGTCGATGGTGACGCTGTCCTCGGCCTTCATGTCGCTCAGCAGCGAGAGGACGAGGCGCAGGGCTTCCTTGGCACTTCCACGCTTTGAAAGTTCGGGACCCTTCGCTGCAAGTTTGGTTGCAGGTTTAGCGGCAGCGGGTGAACGGCGCTTTGCCCGGGTAGGCGCAAGAGTGGCCAGGGGTTACATCCTTTTCCAGATCGTCGTGTGCAGAACGGCTTATTCAAAACGTCTTGTGCGCCCGGTCCGTTCCGGGCGCCTTCAGAAACATAGCTATTTGGCGCGCTTTTTTCCACCCTTGGCGGCTTTTTTGGCGGGCGTCTTGGTTACCGGGCGCGCGGCGGTCTTTTTACCGTTCTTGCTATTGTTCTTGCCGTTGGCCGGGGTTTTGCCGCGCAAGGCGCGCAACGCGGTCGAGGACAGCGGCGATTTGAGCCCGTGCAGGAAGGTCCAGGCCGGCGCGATACGGTCCGGCAGCGTGCAGGCGTCGACTTCGCGCAGGCGGAACCGGCTCAG
>JANMSZ010000302.1:0-4105 GCA_031389925.1 Hyphomicrobiales bacterium
ATCGCGCATATGGCGCATAGCGATTCGCTCACCGATCTGCCGAACCGTGCCGCGTTCAGCGAGCGGCTGGCCGTCACGCTGAAACTGGCCGCGGCGGAGCACCGGAGCTTTGCGATCCTGTGCATGGATCTCGACGGCTTCAAGGGCATCAATGACATCTACGGTCACGCCGTCGGCGATACTCTGTTGTGCCAGATCGCGGAGCGCCTGCGTAACGTCGCTGAGGATTGCTTCATCGCGCGGCTCGGCGGCGACGAATTCACGATGATCGCCACGAACCGAACCCAGGAAAATCTCGAGCAGTTGGCCGAGCGGCTGCGCGCCGCCTTCGTGCAAGACTTCGACGTCGCCGATCACCGGCTGCCGCAGACCTTGAGTGTCGGCATTGCGACCTATCCGGCCGACGGCACCGACGCCAAGACGCTGCTGAGCAACGCCGACGCCGCGCTGTACCGCGCCAAGGCCGAAGGCTCCGGGTCGGTGGCGTTCTACAAGACCGAAATGACGACGCGGCTGCGCGAACGCGCTGCGCTGCAGGCCGACTTGAAGTCCGCGATCCAGCACAACGAATTGCGCCTGCACTATCAGCCGCAGTTGAAGATCACCGGCGAAATGAAGGGTTTCGAAGCCTTGGCGCGCTGGCACTGCCCGAAGCGCGGCATGGTGTCGCCGTCGGAATTCATCCCGCTCGCCGAGGAGAGCAGCCTGATCCTGTTGCTCGGCGAATGGGTGCTGCGGGAAGCCTGCCGCGAGGCCGCCTCGTGGGAACGGCCGTTGAATATCGCCATCAACGTCTCGCCGGTGCAATTCCGTCACGGCGATCTGCCGCGGCTGGTGCATTCCATTCTGCTGGAGACCGGTCTGGCGGCAAACCGGCTCGAGCTCGAAATCACCGAAGGCGTCTTGATCGACGACTTCTCCCGCGCCGTATCGATCCTGCGCCGCCTCAAGTCGCTCGGCGTGCGGATCGCGCTCGACGATTTCGGCAAAGGCTATTCGTCGCTTTCGTACCTGCGTGCGTTCCCGTTCGACAAGATCAAGATCGACCGCTCGTTCATCACCGATCTGGGCACCAATCACCAATCGATCGCGATCGTTCATGCGGTCATCGGGCTCGGCCGCAGTCTCAACATTCCGATCCTAGCCGAAGGCGTCGAAACCACAGCGCAGCACGACATCCTGTTCAAGGAAGGCTGTGACGAAGTGCAAGGCTATTTGACCGGACGGCCGCTCCCAATCGCCGACTACGCCGAAGCGGTGGGCCGCCAGGCCATTGCACCGGTGCGCGCCAAAGCGGGCTGACTGTTTCCCTTGCCATGGTGACGCCACGGTTTGACCGTGTCAGCAACGCGGTTCCCTGCCTTCCACCACAACATTGCCATCGTTCGAGTTTGCTTTGCTGTTCCGTGCGTGCAGTGCGGAACGCATGGCCGCGTCCAGTGTTGGCAATGACACGGGGCGTGCTGAACAGAGATCGAAGGAGACTTCATGATGCGTAAAATTATTCCCGCACTCTCGCTTGCAGCGGTCGTCGCGGCGGCGCTGATTTCCCCGGCGTCGGCGGACGTTGACACGATCAACTCGAATTACGCTCCTGCCGCTGTCGCGACAGGCGCCGTGGTCGGCACGGCGGTAGGCGTGGGTCTTTATCACGGCTGGTATGGCAGCAGCGCTTTCGTGACCTCGGCGGGCGCCACCGCCGGTACGGCGGCCGTTGTCGGCGGCGTTGCCGGTGTCGGCACCGTCGTGCTGCTCGAGGGCCTCACCGCGAAATGTCACGGCTTCGGCGTTCTCTGGACCGCGCGCAGTGAATGCGTGAATGGCCGGTATGTCGGCGACGGACCGCGCGGCCGCGTAAGCATGCGCTAAGCATTCAATATGGATGCGATGGAAAGCCCTCGCGGTTCGCCGCGGGGGCTTTCTACGTTAGGCCGCCGACTGCTTGGTGATCGGCTGGACGGCGTGCTCGACCGGAAATATGCAAGTCACCGTGGTACCCTGTCCCGGCGTCGAGTCGATCGTTACCGTGCCGCCGTGCAACTCGACGAAGGAACGCACCAGCGACAAGCCCAGACCGGTGCCGCGATGCTCGGAGCCCTTCGAGTCGGTCTCGAACCACTCGAACACTTTGTCCTTCTGCTCCGGCGAGATGCCGGGGCCACGGTCGGTCACCGTGAACATCACCGCGTCGGGGCGGCGCTCGGCTGTCAACGTGACGATGCCGTTCGGCGGCGAGAAGCCGACCGCGTTGGACAACAAGTTGAACAGAATTTGCCGCAGCCGCCGCTCGTCGGCGGTGAAGCTGCCGATGCCGGGCACGGCGTTGATCTCGAGCTTGAGACTATCCTTTACCAGGCGGTCCAGCACGCCTTCGGCGGCGGCATCCATGCTGGCGCGGATGTCGACGTCGCCCAGCGTCAGCGCCATGGCGCCGGCGTCGATGGTGGCGAGGTCGAGGATGTTGTTGATCAGCGCCAGCAGCGCGTTGGTCGACGTGGTGATGTAGCCGAGGTATTCGCGCTGCTTGTCCGTGAGCGGACCGAACGCCGGATCGCCGAGGAAATGCGCGAAGCCGATGATGTTGGTGAGCGGCGAGCGCAGCTCATACGACACGTGATGGACGAAATCGATCTTGATGGCGTCGGCGGTCTCCAGCGCCTCGTTGCGTTCGCGCAGCGCGCGTTCGACGTTGACCGTGTCGCTGACGTCCTGGAACGTCACCAGCGTCGCGCCATCGGGCAGCGGCATGGTGGTCAAGTCGATCATCACGCCGTCGCGGCGCTCGATGCGCGCCACCATCGGCTCGCGGCCCTCGATCGCGGTGATGGCGCCGCGCAACGACCGCCATACCGTGTTGTCGTCGTGCAGCGCCTGGCACCAGGCGGCGACCGCTTCGATATGCGGATGCGCGTCGAGCGCCTCGGGGGCGAGCTTCCACATCCGTTGAAACGCTTGATTGTGTAGCCGCACGCGGCCGTCGCTGCCGAACACCGCGACGGCTTCCGCCAGATGATCGAGCGTCTCGCTCTGCACCTTGATCAGCGCGTCGTAGCGCCGATGCAGCGCCAGCCGCTCGGTGACGTCGTCGTAGAGATACGTGACGCCGCCTTCGGGGTTGGGCGTGGTGACGACGCGCAGCGTGCGGCCGTCCGGCAGATGCCACATGTGCTCCTTCGGCTCGACGGCGCGATAGGCTTCGTAAAGCTGCGCCTTCCACTGCCGGTAGTCGGTCTCCTCCGGCAGCTTGCGGCCGGTGCGCAGCGCGTCGAGCACGGCACTGTCGGTCGGCGTTTCGTCGAGCAGAGCGGGCTCGAGATCGAACAGGGAGCGGAACGCGCTGTTGTAGAAGATCAACTTGCGGTCGACGTTGAAGATGGTGACGCCGGTCGCGAGCTGGTCGAGCACGCGGCGGTGCGCTTCGACCATGCGGGCGAGTTCGGTGCGCATGGTTTCGACCTCGGTGCGGTCGATCGCCATGCCGGCGGAGCCTGCGCCGCTCGGCGCATCGACCACGTCGAAGATCCGGCGCGAACCGGCAACGATGGCCGGCAGACGGCCGGAATAGGCCTCGCCGATGCTGCGGGCGCGGGTGAGCTCGTGCCGCGCGCCGCGATCCAGCAATTCGAGCTCTTGTTCGACGGCGTCGGTGGAATCCTTGGCCTCGACCGCGCGGGCGTAAGCCTGGTTCACGAACACCAGCTTGCCGGCGGCGTCGCGCGCCCAGACCGGTGCCGGCAACGAATCGAGCAGCGCCTTGAGGGTTTCGACGTCGCTCAGCAGCCGGTCGTGGCGAGCGGCCAGATCGATCAATTCGCGCTCGATGCCGCTGACGTCGCGCAGCCGCAGCACCGCGCGTCCGCCGACGGCGCGGCCGTCGGCTTCGATCGGGCGTCCGGCCGTCGTGGTGAGCGTCATGACGAAGCTGCGGCCATCGGCGCGCAGCGTGTCGACCGCGTGCTCCATACGCTGCGCCGCGGCGGGTTCCAGCCAGGCGCCGAAGGCCAGTACGCGTTCAGGCAGGTGGTCCCCGACGATCAGCCCGGTGTCGCCGAGGATGTCGATCTCGTCGGTCGCCGCCGCCCAAGCGACCAGCACCTGCGGCTCC
>JANMSZ010000330.1:0-2876 GCA_031389925.1 Hyphomicrobiales bacterium
AAATTCCCCGGCAAGAGCGACAAACTGGTCGTGCTCGGCGAGAAGCCGCTGGTGGCCGAGACGCCGGAGCACATGCTCGACGACGACACGACGCCCACGGACAAGCTGTTTGTCCGCAACAACGGTCAAATTCCGGACGAGGCGAAAGAGCCTGACAAATGGAAATTCACCGTCGACGGCGAGGTGAATAACAAGCTCGAGCTCACGCTCGGCGAACTGAAAACCAAATACAAACCGGTGACACGCCGCCTGGTGCTGGAATGCGGCGGCAACGGCCGCTCGTTCTTCTCGCCGCAGGCGCGGGGCAATCAGTGGACCAATGGCGGCGCCGGCAGTTCCGAATGGACCGGCGTGCGGCTTGCCGATCTGCTCAAGGCGGCGGGCGTGAAGCCGTCCGCTGTTTTCAGCGGTCACTACGGCACCGACCCGCATCTCTCCGGCGACGCCAGCAAACCGGCGCTGTCGCGCGGCGTGCCGATCAAGAAGCTGATGGACGAGAACAATCTCGTCGTCTGGGCGCTCAACGGCCAGCCGTTGCCGAACATCCATGGCGGGCCGGTGCGGCTTATGATTCCCGGCTGGCCCGGCTCGGTGTCGGCCAAGTGGCTGTCCCGCATTTGGCTCCGCGACAAGGTGCATGACGGTCCGGGCATGGGGCAGTTCTCCTACCGGGTCGCGATCAAGCCGATGGTGCCGGGCGACAAGCCGGACGAAAAGAATTTCCGCGATCTGGAATCGATGCCGGTGCGCTCGATCGTCACCAGCCCGGCCAACGGCACCAAGCTGCCGGCCGGCACCAAGGAGGTGAAACTGCGTGGCGCGGCCTGGGCCGGCGATTACACCGTCAGCAAGGTTCACATCTCGACTGACTTCGGCGCCACATGGACCGCGGCCAAAGTCGAGAAGCCGAAGAACAAATACGACTGGCAGCGCTGGGCCGCCACGGTGAAGCTGCCGTCGGACGGCTATTTCGAAATCTGGACGCGCGGCACGGATTCCCGCGGGATCGCGCAGCCGCATCTCGCCGGGTTCTGGAATCCGCAGGGCTACGGCGGCAATCCGATGCATCGGGTGGCGGTGCTGGTCGGTTGATGCTTGTTCTTCACAACCTCGCCGCCGCGCGCGTTGCGCGGCGGCTACTTTTTGGTGCGGTGGGCGTGGCGCTGTGCGTCAGCGCGGCGGCCGCGCAATCGTTCACGCCGCGCGATGAAAATCCCGAGGACTTTCCCGCCGGTGCTGGGCGCGACGACACGTTCTACACTTGCACCGCCTGTCATGGCTTCAAGCTGATCGCGCAGCAGGGCATGAACCGGCGGCAGTGGGACGAGTCTCTCAGTTGGATGACCGAGAAGCACGGCATGCCGAAGCTCGAAGGCAAGGAGCGCGACACGGTGCTCAACTATCTCGAAGCGACATACCCGCCGCGTGCGCCCGCGAGTGGTGGCGGCTGGCAAAACCCGTTTCTCAATCGCTGAAATTTCAAAGCAGCTTATTACCGCGCCGCTTGCTTGCCCCAGAGCGCGCGATGCTTTGGCGTCGGCGTCATCAGCGGACTGCGATGGCCGCAATAGCTGCGGTTCAGTTCGGCTTGCGCGAATAGCGCGCCGACTTTGGGCTCGCTGCCGGCAGCCAATAACGTCAGCCGGTCGAGCGCGCAGGCGAGCGTGCTGCGTTCGATGAAGTCTGAACCACCTTGGCAGAACCAGCCGGACAATTGCATGCGCGGATCGTCGTAAGCGCGCACGAACGCAATGCAATGGCGCGCCGGCGCTTTCGATGTCGCAAAGGTCACGATCGACAGCGGACCGAATTTGCTGGCCAGCGTTTCGCTGTCACTCGCCACTTCGATCGGACCGAGCGCCGCCGCGCCGGAAACGATCTCGGTTTTCGGATCGGCAAAGCGCGGTGTCTCGACGCCCGGCCGGTAGATCTCGACCTGGAGGTAAGGCGCGACGCCGTCCGCCTGGCCCAGGCTGATGGTGTCCTTGCGGCCGCCGCCTTCGGCGTGGCGGCGGATGGCGTAGTGCGCCGGCACGTCGGTGGCTTCGGGAATTGAGAGATTAAAGGCCGGGAACGGCCGCTCGATCTCGATCCATTCCGACCGATGGACCGGCGTGATGGCTTCCATCACCGGTGGCGATTGAAAGAAATACGCCGCAATGGTGGAAAGCAGCGCAATTCCACCCACATATGCGAGTAGCCGCACGAGAGCGGCGGGCAGTTCGTCACGCCAGGAATGCAGGGCCGGGTGCATGGCCTCTTCCGCCGCAGGCTGCCGTTGTCATCTGGTCTGTTCTCGCTTAGAAGCCCTGCCATCCGGTTGTGCTGCGCCATGGTGCGCTGCGGATATTATTTCGGAGAGTTAACAATGGGTTACAAGGTCGCTGTGGTGGGTGCCACCGGCAATGTCGGGCGCGAAATGCTCAACATTCTGGCAGAGCGCAGCTTTCCCGCCGATGAAGTCGTGGCGCTGGCCTCGCGCAAGAGCATGGGCCAGGAGTGCTCGTACGGCGACAAGACCCTCAAGGTGAAAGCGCTCGATCACTACGATTTCTCCGACGTCGACATCTGCCTGATGTCGGCCGGCGGTTCGGTGTCGAAGGAATGGTCGCCGAAGATCGCGGCGCAGGGCGCCGTGGTGATCGACAATTCTTCGGCCTGGCGCATGGACCCGGACGTGCCGCTGGTCGTGCCGGAAGTAAACGCCGACGCGCTGTCGGGCTTTGCCAAGAAGAACATCATCGCCAATCCGAACTGCTCGACGGCGCAACTCGTCGTCGCGCTCAAGCCGCTGCACGACAAGGCGACGATCAAGCGTGTGGTCGTTGCCACCTATCAATCGGTGTCGGGCGCCGGCAAGGACGCGATGGACGAAC
>JANMSZ010000336.1:0-3905 GCA_031389925.1 Hyphomicrobiales bacterium
GCCACCGTGCGCTACGACAACCTCTTCCAGCGCGACCATTCGCTCTCGCTGACGGCAGTGACGGCGCCGACCGAGCCCTCGCAGTCCAAGGTCTTCGTCGCCAACTACGGCATCCCGCTGGAGGGTGCCAACAGCTGGAGCGGCTCCTTCGTCTGGATGTAGTCCGCGTCCGACGGCCCGCCATCATCGATTTCGATGAGTTGCCGCAGAATGTCCGGCCTCAAATGTTCCGAGAGCGGCCCGCCGTGACCGTCAGCGAACATGACGTGGGCGACTCCTGGATGCACGCTGGAGATTCCCAGCCGCCCCTGGCCGTTGAGCTTTTGCTCCGCGTCCTTGATCGCCAGCCGCACCTTGGCATTCTCCAAAGGCTTGCCGGTCTTGTAGCGGACGTTCTTCATGATCTGCGGCAGCGGCTCGAAGCGGTGGCAGACCTCCGACACCGGCTTGCCGAGACGCCGGATTACCGACAGCAGTTGCAGCGCCGCGACGAAGCCGTCGCCGGTCGTGGTGTAGTCCGAGAGAATGATGTGGCCCGACGGCTCGCCGCCGATGTTGTAGCCGTGCGCGCGCATGTGCTCGAGCACGTAGCGGTCGCCGACCGGCGTGCGGATCATGTCGAGGTCGATGCTGCGCAGATAACGCTCGAGGCCGAGATTGGACATCACGGTCGCGACCACGCCGTTGCCTTGCAGGCGGCCGTCTTCCTTCCAGCTTTGCGCGATGACGGCGAGCAACTGGTCGCCGTCGACGGTGTGGCCACGCTCGTCGATGATCATGACGCGGTCGGCGTCGCCGTCGAGCGCGATGCCGATGTCGGCGCGCATCTCGCGCACTTTGTGCGAGATCGCGGCCAGATCGGTCGAGCCGCATTCCTTGTTGATGTTGAAGCCGTCGGGGTCGACGCCGATGGAAATCACATCGGCGCCCAATTCCCACAGCGCGCCGGGCGCGACCTTGTAGGCGGCGCCGTTGGCGCAGTCGATCACCACGCGCAGGCCGGACAGGTCGATGGCGCGCGGCAGCGTGCGCTTGGCGAATTCGATGTAGCGGTCCTGCACGCCGTCGATGCGGCGCGCGCGGCCGAGTTCTTCGCCTTTGGCGAGTTGCTTGCTGAGATCGGAATCGAGCAGCGCTTCGATCTTTTTCTCGACGTCGTCCGAGAGCTTGAAGCCGTCGGGACCGAACAGCTTGATGCCGTTGTCGTCGTAAGGGTTATGCGAGGCGGAAATCATGACGCCGAGATCGGCGCGCATCGAGCGCGCCAGCATGCCGACGGCGGGCGTCGGGATCGGACCCGTGAGCAGCACGTCCATGCCGACGGAGGTGAAGCCCGCGACCAGCGCGGTCTCGATCATGTAGCCGGACAGGCGCGTGTCCTTGCCGATCAGAACGCGATGGCGGTGTTCGCCGTTCTTGAACACCAGCCCGGCGGCCTGACCCACTTTAAGCGCCAGTTCCGGCGTAATGACCTTGTTGGCCCGGCCGCGAATGCCGTCGGTGCCAAAATAACGACGAACCATGAATGCCCCTCGACGCCCACTCTTACTCTATGCGTCCGAATTCTCAGACGCGTTTTGGATTAGCGGGGCGTCCCGCCTGCCCGCAATGCTTTTTATAGGCCAATGCCGCGAATTTACGTCAAATATTGTGAGGAATTCTTACCACTAGACCGCCGGCGTTTACACTTAAGGCCAGGTTACCGCGCCAAAGCCTTGGGAACCGGGCATTTCGCGGCCTCGGCCGTTGTGCTAGTTCCAGTCCGGTAACCATTTCCCCTTTGTCCCCTTTGCCGGGCGGTCGTGATGAAGAACATTGCCTCGATCGACGATCTGCGCACGCTTGCCCGCCGCAAGGTGCCGAAGGCCTTCTTCGATTACGCCGACTCCGGCTCGTACGGCGAATACACGCTGCGCGCCAACCGCACCGATCTCGAAGCCATCAAGCTGCGCCAGCGCGTGCTGGTCGACGTCTCCGCGCGCAGCCTGGCGACGACGATCCTGGGCAAGAAGATCGCGGCGCCGCTCATTCTCGCGCCCATCGGCCTGTGCGGCATGCAGCACGGCGACGGCGAGATCTTGTCGGCGCGCGCCGCCAACGAGGCCGGCATTCCCTTCACGCTGTCGACGATGTCGATCTGCTCCATCGAGCAGGTCGCCGAAGGCACGGGCAAACCGTTCTGGTTCCAGCTTTACGTCATCCGCGACCGCGGCTTCTCCAAACAATTGATGGACCGCGCCATCGCCGCCAAGTGCGACACGCTGGTGCTGACCGTCGATCTCCAGGTGCTCGGCCAGCGCCACCGCGACGTCAAGAACGGCCTCACCGTGCCGCCGGAATTCCGCATCAAGAACGTCCTCGACATCGCCACCAAGCCGGCCTGGATCTGGAGCGTGCTCAGAGGCAAGAGCAAGACCTTCGGCAACATCTCCGGCCACGTGCCCGGCATGGAGAACGTCAATTCATTGGCGCGGTGGACCAACGACCAGTTCGATCCCGGACTGTCGTGGAAGGACGTCGAATGGATCAAGATATATTGGCCGGGCAAACTGATCATCAAGGGCATCCTCGACGTCGATGACGCCAAGATGGCGGTCACCCTTGGCGCCGACGCCATCGTGGTGTCGAACCATGGCGGCCGTCAGCTCGACGGCACGTCGTCATCGATCGCGATGCTGCCGCGTGTCGCCGAAGCGGTCGGCGGGGACACCGAAATCCTGTTCGACGGCGGCATCCGCACCGGCGCCGACATCATGCGCGCCATCGCGCTTGGCGCGCGCGCCTGTCTGATCGGCCGCTCATATATTTACGGGCTCGGCGCCGGCGGCCAGGCCGGCGTCGCCAAGGCCATCGACATTCTCGCGAAGGAACTCAGCGTCACCATGGCGCTGACCGGCGTCAGCAAGATCGCCGACATCGACGGCCGCGTGCTGGAAGGCGGCAAAGTTCATAATTTGCCGAAGAAGAAAGCGGCCAAGGCCAAGAGCAACGCGCCGAAAGCGAAGCCCGGCACCTAATGGACCGGCCAACTCCCCTGCCCGCATCCGCGTTCGCTCATTTCGCCGGCATCACCACGCGCTGGATCGACAACGACGTCTACGGCCACGTCAACAACGTGGTCTATTACGAATTCTTCGACACCGTCGTGAACGGCTATCTGATCGCGCAGGGCGCGCTCGACATCGCCAACGGCACGACGATCGGGCTCGTGGTCGAGACCCAGTGCAATTATTTCAAGCCGGTGGCGTTTCCCGACACATTGCGCGCCGGCCTGCGCGTGGCGACGCTCGGCACCTCGAGCGTGCGTTACGAGGTCGGCATTTTCCGCGAGCACGACGACAGCGCCGCGGCGCAGGGCCATTTCGTGCACGTCTATGTCGACCGCGCCACCAGCAAGCCGGTGCCGCTGCCGGAGGCGTTGAAGCGCGCGCTCACGCCGCTCGTGCGCTGATCACCGCCACCCCAATCCCGGCGCGACATCTTTAAGGATCGCCTCGATGACATGCGCGTTGTAGGCAACGCCGAGCTGGTTGGGTACCGTGAGCAGCAGCGTGTCGGCTTCCGCGATGCCCTCGTCGCCCTTGAGCTGCTCGATCAACTTGTCCGGCTCGGCCGCGTAACTCCGCCCGAAAATGGCGCGCTCGCTGCCGCCGAGAAAACCGATCTGGTCCTTGTCGTCACTGCTGCCGAAATACATGCGGTCCTGATCGTTGACCAAAGCGAAGATGCTGCGCGACACCGACACCCGCGGCGTGCGCGCGTGCCCTGCGGCCTGCCACGCCGCTCTGTAGAGCCGGATCTGCTCGGCCTGCTGGACGTGAAACGGCTTGCCGCTCTCGTCGATCTTGAGCGTCGAGCTTTGCAGGTTCATGCCGAGCTTGGCCGCCCATTGCGCCGTCGCATTG
>JANMSZ010000377.1:0-10874 GCA_031389925.1 Hyphomicrobiales bacterium
CTTCGATGGCGAAGAGGCTTGCTTCGAGGCGGTGAAGAACAAGAAATACAGAGCGGGCGACGTCTTCGTCATCCGCTACGAAGGGCCGCGCGGCGGTCCCGGCATGCGCGAGATGCTGTCGACCACGGCGGCGCTGTACGGCCAGGGCCAGGGCGACAAGGTCGCGCTGATCACCGACGGCCGTTTCTCCGGCGCCACCCGCGGCTTCTGCGTCGGCCATGTCGGTCCCGAAGCTGCCGTTGGCGGCCCGATCGCGCTGATCCAGGACGGCGACATCATCGAGATCGACGCCGTCAACGGCACCATGAACGTCAAAGTATCCGACGCGGAATTGGCCAAGCGCAAAACCCAGTGGAAGCCGCGCGAAACCGACTTCACCTCCGGTTATTTGTGGAAATACGCCCAGCAGGTCGGCCCGGCCGTCAACGGCGCGGTGACGCATCCGGGCGGGGCGGCTGAGAAAGTGTCCTATGCGGACAGTTGAGACCCTGTTGCGTGCGGTAGTTCTGAGCGCAAACCTTGCGGGGGCTTGCCTTATGGCCGCGCCGGCCTATGCCCTCGACGGCACCAAGTCCGACGCCGCCCTGGGGTCGCCGACCGAGGCGTTCCGCTCCGGCGCGAACTCGCTGAAGGCCGGTGACACGGTCAAGGCTGTGCACGCGCTCGAATACGCCGCCGAAAAGGGCCACGCGCTGGCGCAGTGGAAGCTCGGCCGTATGTATGCCGAGGGCGAGGGCGTCGCGCAGAACGATCTCAAGGCCTTCGAATATTTCCGCCGCATCGCCGACAGTCATGCCGAGGACAATCCGAACACGCCGCAAGCGCGTTTTGTCGCCAATGCCTTCGTCGCGCTCGGCCACTATTATCTCGAAGGCATACCGAAGACCTCGGTCAAAGCCGATCCCGACCGCGCCCGCGAGATGTTCAACTACGCGGCGTCGTATTTCCGTGATCCCGACGCGCAGTATTATTTGGCGCGGCTTTATCTCGACGGTACCGGCGTGCCGTCCGATCCGCGCCAGGCGGCGCGCTGGTTCGGCCTGTCGGCGCAGAAGGGCCAGTGCCAGGCGCAGGCCATGCTCGGCGCCATGCTGTTTGCCGGCGACCACGTCCCGCGCCAGGCCGCGCGCGGTCTGATGTGGCTGACGCTGGCCAAGGACTCTGCGCGCACCACCGATCAGGCGTGGGTCGCCAAGCTCTACGACAGCGCCTTCCAGCAGGCGACCGAAGACGAGCGCGCGCTGGCGCTGAAGCTGCTCAAGCGCTGGCTCGAGACGCGGCGGGAGTGATATTCCCGCTCGCAATTTTTACACAGAAAATTTGTAGCTCGATTTCCACACCGAATTTTTGTGGCTCGCGGTCGCCGCGTGCGCTTCCAGCCTGATTTCTTTATCTACACTGCCATCATTTTTGTGCGCGGCTTTAAGATTATCCTTAAAACTTTGATCCATTGTGGCCCTCGGGACTCAGCAGGTCCCCGATTACGCGCCGGCAACCGAGAAATCAATCTCAGGGGTGACACGACAATGGCTATTTCCGGCGCAGGCTTTCGCATCCGTCTCAGCCACAAAATATACGCGATCGGCGGCGTCGGCATTCTTGGTTTGATGCTGACCGCGGGGATCTATTTTATGGGCGTGTCGTCGATGGCGCGCTATCAGAAAATCTCCGACGATGCTGGCGTCGCCAGAGACGCGACCAGTGCCGTCGATTCGGGGCTATTGAAAGCGCGCCGCGCCGAGAAGGATTTTCTGCTCCGCAAGGATGACACGTATGTCAAAATCCATGGGGAGGAATCCAAGGCGGTCGCGGCTGCGCTCGATGGTTTGAGACAGAAGCTGACTGAAATGCAACGCGGCGATCTGGTTCACCGAGTCGATTTGGTTCGCACGGGATTCGACACTTACGTCAAAGATTTTGCCGGTATCGTGGGGGCCCAGCACAAGCTCGGACTGAACGAAACCGAGGGGCTCCGGGGCGCGCTCACCAAAGCGGTGGGCGAGATCGAGGCTGAACTTGAAAAATTCGATGATACGTCGGGCGTGGCGGACATGCTGATGATGCGCCGTCACGAATTGAATTTCACGCTGAGTCATGCCGACAAATACGGCAACGAGATGAAGAGGGCGGCGTCCGACTTTGCCGCGGCGATGGATCGGTCGGTCATTGCGCCCGCCGCCAAGCGTGAAGTGCACAAACGGCTCGCCGTCTATCAGCGCGATTTCATCGCCTATGTGGGGGGCGTAAAGGTTGTCGATGAAGAACTGAAAAAACTGTCTGATGGCGTGGCAAAGCTGGAGCCGGAAATTATCGAACTGACGGCGGCAATCGGCCGCATGGATCGTGAAGCCGGTGCCACGACCAAAACCACGCGCGCCGATGTTCAGTGGCTCATGCAGATCGTCATTCTGTCGACCATGATCTTCGCCGCGATGTTCGCCTTTCTTATCGCGCGCGGGATCGTCCGGCCGATCCTCGGCCTTGTCGGTGAGTTGCAAAAGCTCGCGGGCGGCGATTTCAATATTTCCGTGCCGTGGCGCCGCCGCCGGGACGAGATCGGCGATATGGCGAATGCCGTCGACGAGATGGCCGGCAAGGTCAGCGCGACCATTGCCGGCATCAAGGCGTCCGGGCGCGAGGTCACCAATGCCTCAGCCGAGATTTCGAGCAGCACCACCGATCTGTCGCAGCGCACCGAAGAGCAGGCGGCCAGCCTGGAAGAGACGTCGGCCTCGATGGAAGAAATGACTGCTACAGTCAGGAAGAATGCCGAAAACGCGAGGCAAGCCAGCAGCCTCGCTTCCAACACGCAAGATATCGCCGATCGCGGCGGTCAGGTCGTCGCCAAGACGGTCGAAGCCATGGCCAAGATCGAGGAGTCCTCGCGCAAGATCTCAGACATCATCGGCGTCATCGACGAAATCGCGCGCCAGACCAATTTGCTGGCGCTGAACGCGGCGGTCGAAGCCGCGCGCGCCGGCGAAGCCGGCCGTGGCTTCGCGGTGGTGGCAACGGAAGTGCGTAGTTTGGCGCAGCGCTCGTCACAGGCCGCCAAGGACATCAACGGACTGATTACCAACAGCAACGGCCAGGTCAAAGACGGCGTCGAGCTTGTCAATAAAGCCGGTCATTCTCTGACCGAGATCGTCGAGTCGATCAAGAAGGTCACGGCCGTTGTTGGCGAAATCGCCAATGCCAGCGCCGAACAGGCGACAGGCCTCGACGAGATCAATAAGGCCTTGAGTCAGATGGACGAGGTCACGCAGCAGAACTCGGCGCTGGTCGAGGAAAACGCCGCGACCGCCAAGACGCTTGAACATCAAGCCCAAGCGATGGACGATCAGGTCGCCTTCTTCCAGCTCGGCGATAGATCCGACACAACGGTGGAGGGCGTCCACGAACAACGCCCGGTCGCCGCGCCGTTGCGTGGGCCCGCTGCCAAGTTGAAACAGCCGCCGCAGGCGGCCTGACCGCACGATATCCAATTGCTGAGCGGACGCGCGGCGGACGGGACGACTTCGGTCGTTCCTGACCGCCGCGTTTCGCGTTGCATGCTTCGACAACTATTTGTAGCCAAATGGCACCGCGTCCGGCGTCTTTGCGCGAATTGGCCAGCGTTGCCCGCGTCGCCCGACCTTAATCTATTTTGTCAATTCAGCTTGTCGGCCTCAATCGCCGTCCAATTAAAGCGTTTGCTTATGGCTTATAGCGTACACAGCGTGTGGAGTTGGTGGGCTCTTTGACGAACGCTTCGAATTCGTCGCCATACTCGAGTTGTCGCTCTATGCAACAAACGACCGCTTCTGACCATCTATCCAATGTGCAAACCGGCGGCGGCGCGGCGCACATGCCGGCGTCGACGATTCAGTTCATCAGCTTTGCCATCGGCGACAATCAATACGGCGTCGACATCATGGCGGTGCGCGAGATCAAAGGGTGGTCGGACATCACCGGCCTCCCGAAACAGCCCGAATATGTGCGCGGCGTGCTCAACCTGCGCGGCGCCATGGTCCCGATCATGGATCTGCGCTGCCGCTTTGGCCAGGGTGTGACCGAACCCACGCCACTGCATATCGTGATCATCGTGCAGATCGAAGGCCGCCTGGTAGGCCTGATCGGCGACCGCGTCATCGACATCGTGTCCGCCGAGGCCGCCGACGTTCATCCGGTGCCGCGCACCGCGCAGGGCGCCAATGATTTTCTGTCGGGCCTGGTCAACCACGACAACACCATGATCGCGCTGATCGACCTGCCTCAGTTGCTCGCAGACCATGCCAGCGACGCCGCTGCTTCCGAGAGCAAACTGTAAACGCACGCTCCGGCGTCTGAACCCATCCTGATAGCGCCCGTCGCGCTTGTTGGCCCGTTGCTTCAATCGCAACCACTGAACGTCCAGCTACGCCGCACCGTCTTAATCTATTTTATCAATCCAGTTTGTATCTTTGTATCGCGTGGTTAATTAAAGCGTTGCTTATGGCTTATCACGTAAAGAGACAGTGGAATTCGGCGAGTTCTGTTTTCGCCCATAGTGCTGGCCTTCATTTCATCTGAGGAGCCTACCCATGTTCAACCTCTCGAATATCAGTATCGGCATCAAGCTTGCGATCATGTCGGGCATCGGTGTTTTGCTCGTCGCGGGCATGATCGCGACGCAAATGACGGGCAATGCCACGGTCCGCGGCACGAACGAAATTGCGGACATGCAGCGAAACATCGCAAAGGACGCGACGACGGTCGAGGCGATGGAAACCCGCATGCAGTTGGGCGTGCGCGACGTTCGTCTGGCGCGCGCTCCGCAAAATCTTGAAAGGGCCTTGGCCAATATCGATGGAAGCCTGAAGACGGCCATGCCGATAATTAATTCGATGATCAAGACATTGCGCGTTGCGGAAAACCGCGAGCGGATGGAGAAGATCAAAACTCTGGCTGAGCAATATGCCGCCGGCGCCAAAAAGCTCGCCACGATGCAAGGCGAGATCATCAAGATCGGCGATTCGGGAGCGGCCGATGCGGTCGCCCGCATTGCTGAGCTGACCAATCAAAGGGAAAAATTCGCTCGCGAGGTGACCTTGCCGATCGCGGCGCAACTCGACGAACTGACCGAAAAGGTCAGGGGAATCGCGAATGATCTTGCGGAGAAGGAAGTCTCAAACGCCGCGCAAACGATGTCGTCTTCGGAGCAAATCGTAATTGCGGTTGGCGTCGTGGCTATTCTGGTCCTCATCGGTTCATCTGTGTTCGGGGCCATGACGATCGCCAGGCCGCTCAAGGCGCTGGTGCGGCCGCTCGAAGACGTCGCCGGGGGCAATTTCGCCATCACCGTGCCAGGTGTCGGCCGCAAAGACGAAGTCGGGCAAATCGCCAATGCCGTTGCCACGATGGCCGAAAAGGTCAGTTCGACGATCGGCGAGATCAAAGCCTCCGGCCGCGAGGTCACCAACGCCTCGGCCGAAATCTCCACCAGCACCACCGATCTGTCGCAACGCACCGAGGAGCAGGCCGCGAGCCTGGAGGAAACCTCGGCGGCGATGGAAGAGCTCTCCGCGACCGTGAAGAAAAACTCCGAGAATGCCCAGCAGGCCAGCGAGTCCGCGAGTGCTACCCGCGACGTCGCCGACCGTGGCGGTCAAGTGATCGCCCAGGCGGTCGAGGCCATGGCCAAGATCGAAGATTCTTCGCGCAAGATCTCCGACATCATCGGCGTGATCGACGAAATCGCCCGCCAGACTAATCTACTGGCGCTCAACGCGGCGGTGGAAGCCGCGCGCGCCGGCGAAGCCGGCCGTGGGTTTGCCGTGGTCGCGTCAGAAGTGCGCAGCCTGGCACAGCGCTCGTCGCAGGCGGCGAAAGACATCAACGGCCTGATCACCAACAGCAACAGTCAGGTGAAAGAGGGCGTCGAACTGGTCAACCGCGCCGGTGCGTCGCTCAGCGAGATCGTCGAGTCGATCAAGAACGTGGCAGAGACCGTCGCCGACATTGCGAACGCGAGCCTCGAGCAGTCGACTGGCATCCAGGAGATCAACAAGGCCCTGACGCAGATGGACGAGGTGACCCAGCAGAACTCGGCGCTGGTCGAGGAAAACGCCGCCACCGCCAAGACCCTGGAGCATCAGGCCAAGGCGATGGACGATCAGGTCGCCTTCTTCCAGATCGGCGATGAGGCCGCACCCGCCACGCCGCAGTTGAACGAGCGCCCGGTCGCCACGCCGTCGCGCGGGCCCGCCGCCAAGCTGCAACTTCGGCCGCGCGCGGCATGATGTGGCGCTGACGGTCGCGCCAAAGCTGTTGAAAACAGGTCCCCAATATTGGGGATTAGGCGCGCCCCTCGATGTCGAGATCGATCCAGACCGGCACGTGGTCGGATGGCTTGTCCCAGGAGCGTAGGTGCTTGTCGATGCCGGTGCCGGTGAGGCGGTCGGCGGCCTGCGGCGACAGCAGCAGATGGTCGATGCGGATGCCGTCGTTCTTTTGCCAGGCCCCGGCCTGGTAGTCCCAGAAGGTGTAAAGGTCGGTGGCGTCGCTGCTGGCACGGAGGGCGTCGGTCAGGCCGAGATTGAGCAACGCGCGGTACTTCTCCCGGGTCTGCGGCAAAAACAGCGCGTCCTTGGTCCAGACGTCGGGCCGCCGGGCGTCGACGGCCGCCGGGATGACGTTGTAATCGCCCGCCAGCACGAACGGCTCCTCCAGCTTCAGCCGTTCATGCGAAAATGCAATAAGCCGGTCCATCCATTTGAGTTTGTAGTCATATTTGTCGCCGGGCGCCGGATTGCCATTGGGCAGATAAAGGCTGACCACGCGCACCGCGCCGGTCTTGGTCGAGACGATCGCCTCGAGAAACCGCGCCTGGACGTCGCTGCTGTCGCCGATCAGCCCGGGCGCGACCTCGTCGAACGGCAGCTTGGACAACAAGGCGACGCCGTTGAACGTCTTTTGTCCATGCACGGCCACGTTGTAGCCGAGCGCCTCGATCGGCTCCCGCGGGAAGGCGTCGTCCATGCATTTGATTTCTTGCAGGCAGACGATGTCGGGCTTCCGTTCCGCCAGCCAGGCCACCAGGCTGTCCATGCGCTGGCGGATCGAATTGACGTTCCAGGTGGCGATTCGCATGGAATAAGGTTCCGGCAGGGGCGGGTCCGGGCTGAATAAGCGGGATTCTGATGTGTTTACCAGACGGGCCGCAGGGATATGCACTGAGGCGCGTTTATATGCTAATAAGGCCGTCAACGCGGGTGGGAAACGGCAAACCGCGACAAAGAGGGAGCGTCCGGCCGTTACTCAAACGACGCGGACCCTAATAATCGATGATTAAGCGAAAGTGGCTTCTTGGCGTGGCGGTGCTCGCCGTCATCGGCGTTGCCCTCCTTATGCGCGGTTTCTGGACGACCGACGGCGCGGCCCGCACGCAGCGGGCCGAGCGCGTGGTGCCGGTCGAAACCGCGATCGCCGAACGCAAGAAAATGCCGGTGCGGCTCGATGCTCTCGGCAGCGTGACCCCTATGGCCAGCGTCGCCATCAAGGCGCGGCTGGAGACTGAGATCGTCGGCGTACACTTTGCCGACGGCAGCCTGGTCAAGACCGGCGACCGCCTGTTCACCCTCGATAACCGGACCATCCTCGCCCAGATCGCTCAAGCGGAGGGCGTGCTGGCGCGCGACCGCGCCCAGCTCGACGGCGCCGAGCGCGACATCGCCCGCTACACCGACTTGGTCGCGAAAAGCGCCACCCCGACCGTCAATCTCGATAACGCCAAGACGCAGGCCGATATCTATCGCGCGGCGATCAAGGCGGACACGGCGTTGCTGGAGAACCTGCGCGTCCAGCTCAGCTACTGCACCATCACGGCGTCGATTTCCGGGCGCATCAGCGCGGCCAATGTGAAGGTCGGCAACTTCGTGCGGCCGGCCGACACCAGCCCGCTTGCCACCATCAACCAACTGGCGCCGGTCTATGTGAGCTTCACCGTGCCGCAGAAAAACCTGCCGGACATCCGCAAGGCCATTGCCGCCGAGAGCGCGACGGTCGAGGCGAGCATCCCCGGCCAGCAGAAGCGCGCCACGGGGCAAGTGTCGATGATCGAAAACACCGTCGACAGCGCGACTGGCATGGCGACGGTCCGCGCCACCATGCCCAATCAGGACGAACTGCTCTGGCCGGGCACGCTGGTGACCGCCGAGATGACGCTGCGCGTCGAGGATGCCGTCGTGGTGCCGTCGAACGCAGTGCAGATCAGCCAGACCGGACATTTCGTCTTCGTCGCCAAGGATGGCGCGGTCGCCGTTCAACCCATCAAGGTAGAGCGCCAGGTCGGCAATGAAACGGTGGTCGCATCCGGGCTCAATGGCGGCGAGACGGTCGTGACCGAAGGTCAGTTGCTGTTGTCGCAGGGTACCAAGATCAATCCACGTCCGCCCAAGACTGCGGGCGGCAAGGAAAAACCGGCGGGCAGTTGAGGCGTGCATAGCCGCCGGGCGAGGGTGGCGAGACGGCGGACGAAATAGAGTTGGCGCGAAACACCTTCATGAGCGTCTGAACCATGAATCTCTCTGAACTCTGTATTCGCCGGCCGGTATTGACGACGCTGATGACCGCGTCGCTGGTCGTGTTCGGCGCTTTCGCCTACCGGCTGCTGCCGGTGGCGGCGCTTCCGTCGGTCGATTTCCCCACCATCCAGATCACCGCGACGCTGCCGGGCGCTTCACCCGAGACCATGGCGGCCTCGGTCGCGTCGCCGATCGAACGCCAGCTCTCGACCATCGCCGGCATCGCGACGATGAATTCCTCGTCGGCGCTCGGCATTACCCAGATCACCGTTCAGTTCGACCTCGGCCGCGCCATCGACGGTGCCGCGCTCGACGTGCAGACGGCGCTCGCGGTAGCGCAACGCCGTCTGCCGATCGAAATGACGACGCCGCCGTCCTTCCGCAAGGTCAATCCGGGCGACTTCCCGGTGGTCTTCCTCAGCATGCGCTCCGACACGCTGCCGCTGTCGGTGTTGAATGAATATGCCGAGACGGTGCTGTCGCCGACATTGTCGCAACTGCCCGGTGTCGCCCAGGTGCTGGTCTATGGCGCGCAGAAATTCGCGGTCCGCGTCCAGGTCGATCCGCGCGCGGCGGCGGCGCGCAACATCTCGCTCGACGAAATCCGCACCGTGGTCGCCAAGACCAATTCGAGCGCGCCGATCGGCACGTTGCAGGGGCCGCAGCAGGCGGTGACGCTGGTCGCCACCAGCGCCATACGCCATGCCGCCGAATATAGCGACGTGGTGGTGGCCTATCGCAACGGCGCGCCGGTCAAGCTCAGTGAGGTCGCGCGCGTTATCGACAGTGTCGAAAACACCAAGATCGCCACCTGGTTCAACGATTCGCGCGCCATCGTCATGGCGGTGCAGCGCCAGCCCGACGCCAACACCGTCCAGGTTGTCGATATGGTGCGCGCCAAGATTCCGGCAATGCGCGCCCAGATTCCGCCCGCCATCGAGATGCAGACGCTGTTCGACCGCTCGCTGTCGATCCGTGCGGCGGTGTTCGACGTGCAGGAAACCCTGGCCATCGCGATTTCGCTGGTGATCATGGTGATCTTCCTGTTCCTGCGCAAAGTCTCGGCCACCATCATTCCGGCTTTGGCGGTGCCTATTTCGCTGATCGGCACCTGCGCGGCGATGTATGCCTTCGGCTTCTCCATCAACAATATGACGCTGCTCGCGCTGACGCTGTCGGTCGGATTCGTGGTCGACGACGCCATCGTGATGCTGGAAAATATTGTGCGCCACATCGAGGGCGGCATGCGCCCGTTCGAGGCGGCGCTGAAGGGCTCGCGCGAAATCGGCTTCACCATCGTGTCGATCACGTTCTCGCTGATCGCCGTGTTTATTCCGGTGCTGCTGATGGGCGGCATGGTCGGCCGCGTGTTCCGCGAATTCGCGGTGACGATCGCGGTGGCGATCATCGTTTCCGGTTTCGTTTCGCTGACGCTGACGCCGATGCTGTGCGCCCGCGTGCTGCGCGGCCATCAGCCCGACGAAAAACAGAATTTCGTCCTGCGCGGCTTTGAGCGGATGTTCGAGGCCATGCTGCGCGCCTACGAATGGACGCTCGATCGCGTGCTCGCCTTCAAGTCGATCACCTTGGCACTGACGATCGCCACCATCGCCGGCACGATCTGGCTTTACATCGTGGTGCCGAAGGGATTCTTCCCGACCGAAGATACCGGCTTTGTGATCGGTATCACCGAAGGCAAGACCGACATCGCCTTTGCCGCGATGTCCGACCATCAGCGCCAGGTCGCCGATCTGGTGCGCGCCGACAAAGCCGTGGCCTATGTGAACTCGACAGTCGGCGTCGGCGGCCCCAACACCGTCGGCAATAGCGGCCGCATGCTGGTGGCGCTCAAGCCGCGCAATGAGCGCGACAGTCTGCCGGAAGTGCTGGGGCGGCTGCGCCGCACCGCCAATATGGTGCCCGGCATGCAGATATTCTTTCAGCCGATCCAGAACATCAATCTGGGCGGACGGCTCAACAAGAGCCAGTATCAATACACGCTGACGTCCAACGACACCGACGAGCTCTACCGCGTGGCGCCCGACCTGCGCGACAAGATGACCAAGCTGCCGGGGCTGCTCGACGTCACCGCCGATCTCTACGTCAAGAATCCGCAGGTGACCGTCGAAGTCGATCGCGAGAAAGCGGCGGTCTATGGCGTCTCCATCGATCAGGTGCGCCAGGAACTGTACAACGCCTTCGGCTCGCGCCAGGTCGCCACCATCTATACGCCGGCCAATGACTACCAGGTGATTCTGGAAACCATGCCGGAATTCCAGATCGGGCCGAACGACCTCAACCGCATCTACCTCAAGAGCAACACCGGCGTGT
>JANMSZ010000436.1:0-7068 GCA_031389925.1 Hyphomicrobiales bacterium
GCGCTCGCGAAGATAGCGACGCCTCGCTGGGACGAGGTCAACGCCGTGGTGTTCGGCGTCGTCAAGAAATACGATGGTTCGATCTCGGCCGAGCACGGCGTCGGCGTGATGAAGCGCGACATCCTGCACCAGTACAAAGACCCGGTGGCGCTCGACCTGATGCGCGGGCTGAAGCGGATGCTCGACCCGAACGGCATTCTCAATCCGGGCAAGGTGCTGTAAGGCGCCGTTAAAACAATACGCCCTGCCCGCTGTCCTTCTTGGGCGGCGCGGCGCGTTTCGGTTTGGGCTTCGGCTCGGTGGCGAGTTCATCCACCCGCTCCAGCAGCTTCGGATTGTCGTTGGCGACGCGGTTGACGTCGGACGAGACCGGGATGACCTCCAGCAAATCGTCGGGCGCCGGACGGATCAGCGCCGAGGCAGCGGCGGTATCTTCGTCGAGGCCGCCGAGCCACAGATTGAACTGCTCGGGCGCGATGACCACCGGCATGCGGTCATGGATCGGCGCCAAAGTTTGGTTGGCATCCGTCGTCACGATGGCCGCGGTTTCCAATTCTTCGCCGTTCGGCCCCGTCCAGGTCTCCCATAGGCCGGCAAAGGCCAGCGGCGTGCCGGATTTCGCGCGCACGTAATACGGCTGCTTGCGGCTACCGAGCGCCTTCCATTCGTAAAAGCCGTCGACCGGGATCAGGCAGCGCCGCCGTTTCATCGCGGCCTTGTAAGCCGGCTTCTCGTTGACGGTTTCGCCGCGCGCATTGATCAGCAGCGAGAAGGCCTTCGGGTCCTTCACCCAGGACGGCAGCAGGCCCCAGCGCACCAGCGCGAACTGGCGCTTGCCGTTCATCAGCCGGACGATGGCAATCGGCTGGGTCGGCGCCACATTGTAGCGCGGCGGGAAGTTGGGCTGCTCGGCATAGCCGAACAGCGCCCGGAGCACTTCCGGCGTGGCGGTGACTGTGTAACGGCCGCACATTATTCGGGCATCCATTAGTCTAGTGTGGTGGATTTGAAGTTCGCCCGGTTGTCGCCGCGAGCTCGTAAGCGAACTTCAAATCCAAAACCACACTAGAATCAGAAACTTGCTAGTGTCCTTTCGATTCCGAAGTTCGCATCAGAGGGTTCTGCAAACAGAGGCGAACTTCGGAATCGGGACACTAGTGCTTAAGTGCGCCTTAACCCGGGGAAATCACACTGCCGCCCGGTAGAATTCGGCTGGGGCCCATGAAATATCAGCATCGCGCCGAGGCAGCGCAAGCGGCTGACGACGAGGCCGCTGCGCGGCTCGTCGAGGCCAATATCAATCCCGGCACCGGCTTCGCCACCGACTACCTCAACCATTTCAACGAAGCCACCATGCTGCTCGAGATGCTGGCGGATTGTCCGGACTGCATCGGCGACTTTCTGGCGTGGCGGCCGATGAGCTATCGCGAGCATTTCATGGCCTCTAACTTCAAAGGCCGCGACCTGGCGATCGCCGCCTATGACGCCGCCAACCCGGCGCTGCGCGACTGCCTCGACACGATGGCCACGACAATGACCGCCGTGCTAGAGGCGACCCGCGGGTCAATGCGGCCCGACATGCCGCCGGCAGAGGCCGCTGCGCTCGGCGAGCAAGCCGCCGCCTGGCTCAAGCCGCTGTTGGCGCGCGCAGGCGCCTTGATCAACGGCGAAGGCGATGGGGAAATGACCGATGCACAAGCAACGGCCGACCTGTTGATGAAGACAAGACTTTGAACGACGTTCGGACTTACCCGACACGCCCCTTCCTCGCCGTCAGCGCCGCGATTTTTCGCGACGGCAAGGTGCTGGTGGTACGCCGCGCCCGCAAGCCTGCGCTCAATCTCTACACCATGCCCGGCGGCGTCGTGGAAGCCGGCGAGACATTGGCCGACGCGATCATGCGCGAGGTGCGCGAGGAAACGTCGCTGCAAATCGAGGTGTTGGCGTTGGCCGGCCATCGCGAGGCCGTGATGCGCGATGCGCAGGAGCGCGTCGAACGGCACTTCGTCATCATGTGCTTTGCCGCGCGCTGGGTTTCCGGCGAGCCGGTGCTCAACGAGGAACTCGACGACGCGTGCTGGCTCGATCCGTCTGAGATCGCGGGCCTGCGCACCACCGACGGGCTGGCCGACATCGTCGCCGCCGCCGCCTTATTGGTAAATAACTGACCGGCAAGCTGCCTTGCGGACGCCGCGGAGCCGGCGCATATCATCCGCGGCGAAAACCGGACCCCACCGCGTGAAACGATTTCTCACCATCGGCTCGATCCTGCTGTGCCTGACGCTGCCGGTGCGCGCGGCCGAAGGCGATCCGGCGCCATTCGACCCCGATCTGCAGCGGCTCGCCGAAATCCTCGGCTCGCTGCAGTATTTGCGGGGGGTCTGCGGCGCCAATGAAGGCCAAAAATGGCGCAACGAGATGCAGACCTTGATCGACGCCGAGGCCCCCAGCGGCGAGCGGCGGCGGCTGATCGTGGCGAGCTTCAATCGTGGTTATCGGGGTTTTCAACAGACTTATCGCACCTGCACCCCCGCCGCGAATGTCGCGATTCGCCGCTATCTTGACGAAGGCGCTAAAATAGCTCGCGAAATTACTGCGCGTTACGCCAATTAGAACCTCCGATATTAACCTTTCCTTTACGTGCCGGCTTGGACCGCGCGGTCCCCATGCTAACGTCCGTTTCGGGACGGAGAACTGGTGTTCGTGAGTCGGACACCAGGGGACGAAGGTGAAAATGACGACAGCGGGTCGATCCACTCATACGCGCGAGCCGGTACCGGATCACGAGCAGAAGCGCGTGGCCTTGGGCTACCTGCACGAGGCGTGGGCCGAAGCCCGTCTCGACGGCATCGACGGCGATTGCCTGGCGCAGGCCTGCCTGTTCGCCGCGCTTGCCGAATTCGTCACCACCTACGGCGAGGAAGCCGCCGCGACCTTCACCGAGGGCCTGGCGCCTCGCATCCGCAACGGCGAATTTTCCATCGAGCAGCAGCGCCAATAGGCGCACCGTCTAGACGTAGACCCGCGCGGTCGTCAGACCGTAAAAGCGCTCGAGTGTTGCATCGACATCGGCCGGATAAAACGGTTTCTTGAGAAACGCGAGCGCGCCCGCGGCATGAGCCCGGTCGGCAATGGCGTTGTCGAGCGTCGACGTCATCATCACCACCGCCACCGCCGGATTGAGGCGCTTGATCTCCGACAAGGTCTCGAAGCCGTTCAGGCCCGGCATGTTGTAGTCGAGAAAGATAATTCCGAATTTCGTGGTGCGCACCATCTCGAGCGCAGCATTGCCTTCTGCGGCTTCGTGGATGTCGAAGGCGAAGTGACTGGCCTGCAAGATCTTGCGCACAATGCTGCGCATGGTGCCGGAATCGTCGACAATCAACGTCCGGGTTGGAATCTTGGCGCGGACGCAGAGTTGAACCAGCGTGCGCGCCTCATCTTTATTGGTCGGCCTGACAAAGACACCATCGGTGCCGTCAATCCGCTGTGCGCCTTTTGGCCCCGCGACGAATAACAGAGGTTGCGGCTTTGCCGTCCGGGCGGCTTTGATCAGGATGGCTTTGTGGGGTTCGGACACGTCGGCGTCGAGCACGCAAATATCCGCGCCATTCCTGGCCAGCACAGTTGCGGCAGGCGCAACCTCAAGCGGTTCCATCTCGATCGGCAGCGACGCGTTCGCCGAGGCGTGAAGCCATAGATCGCGGTCCCTCAGCGAGGCCGATATCAAGAGTATACGTAGCGAAACGAGGGCGCCGCCCATTCATCGTATCCGCCCCCGCGCCCGACGAAGCCCGGCCGAACCAGGGGTGCTCGGGTACCGTTGATAGCGAGTCGCGGCAGCTTTGCAATTCTACCGAGGAGCGTTGCAGAGAAAGCTTGGGGACAACTTCCCTGCGGCTTCGGAACTCAGCCGGCCGCCAGGCTTTCGAGAAAGCGCACGGGTTCGCCCTGCCCAGCCTCGACCACGCTGCCCTCCCACATCGCTTTGCGGCCCCGTACCAGCGTGCCGACCGGCCAGCCGGTCACGCTGACGCCGTCATAGGGCGTCGAGCGCGCCCGCGAGGCGATCCAGGCGGTGGTGATGGTCTCCCGCCGCTTGAGATCGACCACGGTCAGGTCGGCGTCGTAGCCGGCGGCGATGCGGCCCTTCGTAGCAATTCCAAACACCCGCGCCGGGCCGGCACTGGTGAGGTCGACAAAGCGCTGCAAGGTCAGGCGCCCGGCATTGACGTGATCGAGCATGATTGGAACCAGCGTCTGCACGCCGGTGATGCCGGAATGGGCCTTCGGATAAGGCTGCGATTTCTCTTCGACGGTGTGCGGCGAGTGATCGGAGCCGAGGCTGTCGACGACGCCCTGCGCGACGCCACGCCACAAGCCTTCGCGATGGGCAGCATCGCGGATCGGCGGATTGATCTGCGCATAGACGCCGTGCTTCTCGTAAGCCTCGGGCGCGGCAAGCGTCAGGTGATGCGGCGTGCATTCGGCCGAGGCGACGTCCTTGTGGCCGGCGAGAAATTCCATCTCGTCACGGCTGGTGACGTGCAGCACATGGACGCGTTTTCCGGTCTCGTGGGCCAGCTTAATCAGCCGCTGCGTGCACATCAGCGCCGCTTTGGCATCGCGCCAGACCGGGTGCGACCGCGGGTCGCCATCGATGCGTTCGCCCATGCGCTCGCGCAGCCGATACTCGTCCTCGGAATGAAACGCGGCGCGGCGGCGGATCGCCTTGAGCACATTGCGCACGCCCTCGTCGTCCTCGATCAGGAGCGAGCCGGTCGACGAGCCCATGAACACTTTGACGCCGGCGACGCCCGGCAGCATTTCTAGCTCACCAAGGTCTTTGGTGTTCTCGCGGGTGGCACCGACATAGAAGGCGAAATCGCAATGCATGCGGTGATGGCCGCGCTTGACCTTGTCGGCAACGGCGCCGGCATCGATGGTGGCCGGATCGGTGTTCGGCATTTCGAACACCGCGGTGACGCCGCCGAGCACGGCGCCGCGCGACCCACTTTCCAGGTCCTCTTTGTGGGTGAGGCCTGGCTCGCGCATGTGGGTATGGCTGTCGATGACGCCGGGCAGCAGATGCAGGCCCTTGCAGTCAATCACCTCGCCGGCCGACGCGCGCGACAGATCGCCGAAGCCGCCGAAGCGACCGTTACGGATGCCGATATCGCGCACGCCCTCGCCATCGTGGTTGACCACGGTGCCGCCCTTGAGGATCAGATCGTAGGTCTCGGCCATGTTGAAACGGCTCTAAATGGGGTCTTGAGGCTATCCGGACAGCGCTTACGTTTCGCCGCGACTTCTGGCAAGAGACTAGTCCATACCGTGCAGAGAATTCATATGCAGGCAGCGCTGCTTCCCGAACGAGGCGTGGTCAAGGTCGCGGGCGAGGACGCCCGCCACTTCCTCAATGGGCTCGCCACCAACGACATCGGCAAGGTCGCGCCGGGCGCGCCGCGGTTTGCCGCGCTGCTGACGCCGCAGGGCAAGATCGTCGTCGATTTCATCGTCACCGAAGCGCCGGCCGAGGACGGCGGCGGCTTTTTCCTCGATTGCCCGCGCGCGCTGGCGCCGGCGCTGGTGGAAAAGCTCAAGTTCTACAAATTGCGCGCCAAAGTCATCATCGAGGACCTGTCGGAGGCGCTCGGCGTGATGGCGGTCTGGGGCGGCGCGCCCGCCGACAGCGACTACGGGCTGAGCTATCCCGATCCGCGGCTGGCCGCGCTCGGCCAGCGAGTCATCCTGGCGCCGTCGCAAGCTGCCGAAGCCGCCGCCGATCTCGGCGCCGAACTGGTCGCAGCCGAGATTTACGACGCGCACCGCATCGGCCTCGGCGTGCCGCGCGGCGGCAATGATTTCAGCTATGGCGATACCTTCCCGCACGAAGCCGACATGGATCAACTCGGCGGCGTCGACTTTGATAAGGGCTGCTACATCGGCCAGGAAGTCGTGTCGCGGGTCGAGCATCGCAACAGCGCGCGCAACCGCGTGGTGCCGATCGCGTTCGATGTCGCGCCGCTGGCCGGCTTGCCGGTGATGGCGGGCGACAAGCCGGTCGGCATGATGGGCTCGGCGCATAATGGCCGCGGCATGGCTCTGTTGCGGCTGGACCGCGTTGCGGATGCACTGGCGAGTGCGACGCCGTTGATCGCGGGCGGCGTCGACATACGGCTGGTGAAGCCGGCCTGGGCGACCTTCACATGGCCCGGCGAGACCAAGGCGGCGTCATGAGCGGTCCGCTGCTGCATGCCGACGGCGTCAAACGTTGCACCTGGGCGACGACCGACCCGCTTTACGTCGCCTATCATGACGAAGAATGGGGCGTGCCCGAATGGGACGACCGCGCGCTCTACGAAAAGCTGATGCTCGACGGCTTTCAGGCCGGCCTGTCGTGGATCACCATCCTGCGCAAGCGCGACAATTTCCGCGCCGCCTTCGATAATTTCGATCCTGAAAAAATCGCGCGCTATACGCCGAAGAAAATCGAGCGGCTGATGCAGGATGCCGGCATCGTGCGCAACCGCGCCAAGATCGAAGGCGCGGTCAATTCGGCGAAGGCCTTTCTCAAGATCATGGATAGCGGGCCGGGATTTTCCGCGATGCTATGGGCGCATCTCGGCGGCAAGCCGCACGACCATAAATTCCGCGGCAGCAAACAGATACCCACCAGCGACGATATCGCGCTGGCCATGTCGAAGGAATTGATCGGGCACGGCTTCAAATTCGTCGGCCCCACCATCGTCTATGCCTTCATGCAGGCGGTCGGCATGGTCAACGATCATCTGGTGACGTGCCATCGCCACGACGCCTGCGCCAAGCTCGCCGCCAAAAAGCCCGCCAAACGCAAATGAGCAAGGCGCCCGCAGCGGCAACGAGCAAACGCGCCTGGCAGCGCATGCTGTCGGGCCGTAGGCTCGACCTGCTGGACCCCTCGCCCCTTGATGTTGAACTGGAAGATATCGCGCATGGGCTGGCGCGCGTTGCGCGCTGGAACGGACAGACCAAAGGCGCGCATATTTTCTCGGTGGCGCAGCATTCGCTGCTGGTCGAGGCGGTGGC
>JANMSZ010000445.1:0-20994 GCA_031389925.1 Hyphomicrobiales bacterium
CAGCAGGGCAAGATCATCGTCGACGGCGTCGAACTGACCAACGACCTCAAGAAGATCGACGAAGTGCGCCGCGAGGTCGGCATGGTGTTCCAGCACTTCAACCTGTTCCCGCATCTCACGGTGCTGGAAAACTGCACACTGGCGCCGCTCTGGGTGCGCAAGATCCCGAAGCGGGAGGCCGAAGAGATCGCCATGCACTACCTGACGCGGGTGAAAATCCCGAACCAGGCATTGAAATATCCCGGCCAGCTATCGGGCGGTCAGCAGCAGCGCGTCGCGATCGCGCGCGCCTTGTGCATGGCGATTTCTTCGGCCTCCCGCTTCGGGATCTTGCGTACCCAGAGCGGCGCCAGCGTGCAGTTCTCCAGCACCGTGAGATGCGGAAACAGGTTGAAGTGCTGGAACACCATGCCGACCTCGCGGCGCACCTCGTCGATCTTCTTGAGGTCGTTGGTCAGTTCGACGCCGTCGACGATGATCTTGCCTTGCTGATGCTCCTCGAGCCGGTTGACGCAGCGGATCATCGTCGACTTGCCGGAGCCGGACGGCCCGCAGATCACGATGCGCTCGCCGCCCTTCACCTGGAGATTGATGTCGCGCAGCACGTGAAAATCGCCGTACCACTTGTTGACGCCGATGAGGTCGACCGCCATGTCGGTCTTGAGCTTGCTCGGCTTGATATTGAGCTTGGCAGGTGCGGTGTCAGCCATGACGCTTGTTCCTGATTATCGCCTGTCGCTCAGCGCCAGCCGCGCCTCGGTGGCGCGGGCATAGCGCGACATCGCGTAGCAGAAGACGAGATAGAAGATGGCGGCGACGGCGTAGCCGGTCGTACTGGTGACGGGTGACGCCCACTTTGGATCGATGCGCGACACTTCGACGGTGTGCAGGAAGTCGAAGATGCCGACGATGAAGACCAGCGTCGTGTCCTTGAACAGGCCGATATAGGTGTTGACGATGTTCGGGATGGTGATCTTGAGCGCCTGCGGCAGGACGATCAGCCGCATCATCTGCGAATAGCTCAGGCCCACCGCCATCGCGCCTTCGAACTGGCCCTTGGGGATCGCCTGCAGGCCGGCGCGCACCACTTCGGCCATATAAGCCGAGGCAAACAGCGCGATGCCGACCAAGGCGCGCAGCAACTTGTCCGGCGAATATTGCTCCGGCACGAACAGCGGCAGCATCACGCTCGCCATGAACAGCACGGTGACCAGCGGCACGCCGCGCACGAACTCGATGAAAGTGATGCTGAACAGCCGCACCGCCGGCATGTGCGAACGCCGGCCGAGCGCCAGCAGAATACCGAGCGGCAGCGACACCACGATGCCGACCCAAGCCACCACGATGGTCACCAGAATGCCGCCCCACAGCACCGTGTCGACCGGCTCCAGGCCGATGGCGCGCCAGCCGGTCAGCAGGATGAACGCGGTGATCGGCACCACGACGAAGAAGTAGATCGCGCCGAGGTCGCGGCGCGGCGCCCGCAGCCACAGCAGCCACACCACGCCGATCGCCAGCATGACGAAAAACACATCGACCCGCCAACGCTCCGACAGCGGATAGGAGCCGTAGACGAAATAGGGCCAGCGCTCGAACACGAAAGGCCAGCAGGCGCCGATGTCGCGGTTCTGCACCAGCTCGCGGCAGGCGTCGCGGTCGGCGCCGCTCCATACCGCGTCGATCAGCAAAAATTTGACCAGGTCCGGAATGATCCAGGCGAACAGCAGCGCGATGATGATCGTGAGCCCGATGTTGAAGGGCGTCGACAACAGATTCTGACGCAACCAACCCATCGCGCCGCGCAACGCCGGCGGCGGCGGTTGCGGTTCGAGGGTGACGCCGCGCACGAACCTGATTTGCGCAACCGCGAGATCGCCTTCCGACATGGTCATCGGGGCGCCCTCACCGTTCCACCAGCGCGATGCGGCTGTTGTAGATGTTCATCAGCAGCGAGGTCGCCAGACTGATGGTGAGATAGACCGCCATGGTGATGGCGACGACTTCGACCGCCTGCCCGGTCTGGTTCAGCACCGTGCCGGTGAAGACCTGCACCAGATCCGGATAGCCGATGGCCACCGCCAGCGAGGAGTTCTTGGTCAGATTGAGATATTGGCTGGTCAGCGGCGGGATGATGACGCGCATCGCCTGCGGCACCACGATCAGCCGCAGAGTCGGCTGCGGCCGCATGCCCAGCGAATAGGCCGCCTCGGTCTGGCCGCGCGACACGGCAAGAATGCCGGCGCGCACCACTTCGGCGATGAAGGCCGCGGTGTAGATCGACAGGCCGAACAGAAGGGCGGCGAATTCCGGCAGCACTTCCATGCCGCCTCTGATGTTGAAACGTCCGGCCTCCGGGAAGCCGAACGACAGCGGCACTCCGGAAACAAGCAGCACCAAAATCGGCAGGCCGAAAATCAGGCCGAACGCCGTCGTGAACACCGGCGCCTGTTGCCCCGTGCGCTCCTGACGCTTGCGCGCCCAGATGTAGAATACGATCGAGGCCACAATGGCGGCGAAGAACGCCACCACCACCCAGTGAAAGCCGGGGCCAAACACCGGGTTCGGCAGAAACAGACCGCGATTGTTGAGAACGATGCCGCCCGGAATCTGGATGCTGTCGCGCATCTCCGGCAACGCCTTGAGTACGGCGTTGTACCAGAAAAGCAACTGCAGCAGCAGCGGGAGGTTGCGGATGGTTTCGACGTAACCGGTGGCGGCCTTGGACACCAGCCAGTTGGTCGACAGCCGCGCGATGCCGATGATGAAACCGAGGATGGTGGCCAAGATCACGCCGAGGCCTGCGACCAGCAATGTATTGAGCAGCCCGACCCAGAAGGCGCGGCCGTAAGTCGAGCCTTGCGCAGTGTACTCGATCAGCGTCTGGCTGATGTCGAAGCCAGCGGTGTTGTACCAAAAGCCGAAGCCGGACGCGATTTTGGCGCGTTCAAGGTTGGTGATAGCGTTGCGCGCGGCGGCGTAGATCAAAAAGCCGACGATAGCGCAGAGCGCTACCTGATAGGCAATGCTGCGGACCTTGGGGTCGTTGTAGAAGGCAACCCGCACGGGGGGTAACCCCGCCGGAAGGTCAGTCGACATTTACCCCTCGTTTCGTCCCGGCAGGGAGTCTCGAGTCTGAACCGCCGCGGCAACGGTGCCGCGGCGATCCAACCGTCTTCAGCGTACCGGCGGCGCGTAGACGATGCCGCCTTTGTTCCACAATTTGTTCAGGCCGCGGTCGATCTTCAGCGGCGAGTTGGCGCCGACGTTGCGGTCGAACACTTCGCCGTAATTGCCGACGGCCTTGATGATCTGCACCGCCCAGTCCTTCGGCAGACCGAGCTGTTCGCCGTAATTTCCTTCGGTGCCGATGAAGCGCTTCACGTCCGGATTGGTCGACTTGCTCATCTCGTCGAGATTCTTCTGCGTGATGTTCAGTTCCTCGGCATTGATCAGCGCGTACAGCGTCCACTTGGCGATGTCTAACCACTGGTCGTCGCCGTGGCGCACGGCCGGTCCCAGCGGCTCCTTGGAAATGACTTCCGGCAAGACGATGTGCTGGTCGGCATTAGCGAGCCGCAGCCGCTCGGCATAAAGGCCGGAAGCATCGGTGGTGTAGGCGTCGCAACGGCCGGCGTCGTAGGCCTTCACGGCCTCGTTGGCGGTCGCGAAGGTCACGGTCTTGACCTGCATGTTATGGGCGCGGAAGAAATCCGACAGATTGAGTTCGGTGGTGGTGCCCTGCTGCACGCAGACCGACGCGCCGTTGAGCTCCATCGCGGAATTCACCTTCAGCGCCTTGCGCACCATGAAACCCTGGCCATCGTAGTAATTGACGCCCGCGAAATTGAGGCCGAGCGAGGTGTCGCGCGAACTGGTCCAGGTGGTGTTGCGCGCCAGGATGTCGACCTCGCCCGACTGCAACGCGGTGAAGCGGTCCTTGGCCGACAGCGGCACAAATTTGACCTTGTTGGCGTCGCCGAGCACCGCGGCGGCCAGCGCCTTGCAGTAATCGACGTCGAGGCCGGTCCATTTCCCTTGTGCGTCCGGCAAGCCGAAGCCGGCCAGCGTGCCGTTCGATCCGCAATTCAGCGAACCGCGGTCCTTCACGGCTTTCAGCGTTGTTTGGGCGGATACGCTCTGCGCGGCGAACACCACGGCGAGCGCGGCAAGTGCAATCATTCTTTTCATTTGGCGGCCTCTTCAACGCATACCGGGATGCGGCGCCCCTCGCGGATCGACCAAGCAATTCTAACGCCAACTGGACAAGCTCCGCAGCGCTAAATCGCTAATCTTGGCCGGATCCTCGAGCCCTCTCGACTTTTCGTATCTCAGACCGACGCGGTTGCAAGGTCAAGGGGTTGACGCTCGCAGGCGTTACGGACCTAGCACGACGGTTCCATCGGCCTCACCAATCCGGACCCAACGACATGGCGAAGACGCCTAAAAACCCGCCAAAGCCGCTGTCGGCATGGGGAAGACCCCGGTGGCCTGTCACCGGCCTCGAAGGCGTTTTCGCCGCGATGGCTGCGGCGAAATAAATCAGGCTGGCGCGCCCTGCCCGCCGCTGCGCATGACGAATTGCAAATTGCGCAGATAAACGAACACGCCGAACGCCTGCCCGATGATGAACACCGGGTCTTTGCGGTAAAGCGCGTAGCCGAGCAGCATGAAGCCGCCACCGATCGAGAATATCCAGAATGCGGTCGGCACCACGCTGCGGCCGGCGCGCTCGGAGGCGATCCACTGCACCACGAAGCGCATCGCGAATAATATCTGCGCGACGTAACCGACCAGGATGCCCCAATCGAGATTGCCGACGAACACGTCGTGCAGATAACCGCCGACGGCTTGGGTGATATCGACCAGCATAAGTTAATCCTCCAACACTTCAGGTACGCGCTTCTTGCGGCGGATCAGCCACCACACACCGGCAAGATCGAGAATACCGACCCAGAGCCGGTCCCACAGACCGTAATTCGACACGCCGCTGGCGCGCTCGCGATCGACCACGTCGACGTAACCGATGTCGTAACCTTCGCGCCGCACCAGCGCCGGCAGAAAACGATGCAAGCCGTCGAAATAGGGCAGCGCCAGGAACACGTTGCGGCGGAATGCTTTCAAGCCGCAGCCGGTGTCGCGCGTGCCGTCGCGTAAGACCGCGCTGCGCACGCCGTTGGCAATGCGTGATTGCAATTTCTTGAAGCCGGTCGCCTTGCGGCCGACGCGTTGCCCGGCGATCAAGCCGACACGCGGCGCGCCCGCTTCCAGCGCGCGCAGCATGGCCGGGATAAAGGCCGGATCGTTCTGGCCGTCGCCGTCGAGCGTGACCACCAGCGGTGCGCGCGCCAAGACGACGCCGCTGCGCACTGCGCAGGATTGGCCGCAGGATTGCTTGTGCCGCACGCGGCGCAGCCACGGATACAACGCCATCAGCCGCTTGAGTTCGGCCTCGGTGTCGTCGGTGGAACCGTCATTGACGTAGACCACCTCGAAGCGCCAATGGCCCTCGATCGCCTTGCCGATTTCGGCCACCAGCGTCGCGATATTGCCGGCCTCGTTGCGCACCGGCACCACCACGGACACCGCCGGATCGTTCGTGTTCATTGTCATGGCCCCGCCGGCAGCCAAAAGGCCGCATTCGCCCGCTTCTTATTAAGCCAATAGCTCGCGGGCAACTGATTTGATGCGCCTGAATGACGGTCCGGGATAGACAAACAAAGTACCGTCCGGTTTCACCGAAAAGCCCAAGCGGTGCAACGCGAAAATGCGGGCCACCAGCAGAGTGCCGGCCGCGCCCATGACGGCGCCGGCGAGAACGTCGGTCGGGTGATGCGCCGTCAGAACCACGCGGCTGATACAAATCAGCACCGCATAGATCAGCAAGGCCGTGCGGGCGCGCGGCCATAAGATGCCGAAGGCCACAAGCACGGAAAAAGCCGTGGTGGCGTGTCCCGAAGGCAGGCTGGCGTAGGCCGCGGGCCAGGTGAACGGCGCAAAGACGGTGGGATCGGCAATGCCGGGGACGAAGGGCCGCGCCCGCCCGATGATATGTTTGAGGATATTGGTCGCGATGCCGGGCAGCGCGATGGCCCAGAACAGGAATCCGACACGCACCATCACCGCCGCGAGGACGCGTTGCGAGATGCCGTCGGGTCGCGGCAGCGCCGCGAGTGCGATGAACAGAATGCCGAGCGGCCACAGCATCCAGCCAGACTTGCCGAAATCGGTGATCCAATCGAAAAACTCTTTCACCCAGCGCGGCAGCGTGCGCGCGTAAATGATCGCGGGCGCGTCGATCAGGTACATGCCGAACAGAAACACCGCGAGCGCGATCGCCACGGCGACGATCAGCTTGCGCGGCGGCCACAGCCAAGGCTTGGCCGGATGAATCCGCGCCGGACGCAACAGCATCTTGGCGCTGGCAACGAGATTATTCGCGCAACGTCGCAACATCGGCGCGTCCGTCATGGCGCCGCCGACCGGAACACCGCCAGGTTCACTTGGCGTCCGATGCTGATGTTGTAGCCTTCGATGCGCTGGCTCAGCGCGTAGCGCAAACCGATCGCATTGGCGCGCTGCACGAAGCTGCGCTCGCTGCGCGGATCGATGAGCGCGAAATGACACGGGCCGTTGTTGAGATATTCGGCGGCACCGGCGCCGTCGGTGAACCGGGTGCCGGTGCCGAGCATGAACACCAGGCTCGGCTCTTGATAGGCGAAGGTCGACGCGACCTGCGGCTCCTTGCAGCCGCTCGTTCGTATTTCGTCGGCGACCAGCTTGCTCGGAAACAGCGCCGGCAGCAGCGGAAACATCACGGCATAGACGGTAATCGAGATGAACACCGAAGCGATCATGCCGCGCAGCAACGAGCGTTCGGCGCCATCAACCTCATAAAGCCGCCAGGCGAACAGGCCGAACACCAAAGCCGCCGCCGCGAAGGGCCATGCGATGATGCCGGGATCGCGGCCGATGGCGATGAAGCCCGCCACCACCGCGACCGCGATCACCGCGGGAAACACGAACCAGCCAACGGTGCCGTGCACCATCCAGCGTCTCTTCGACAAGCCGCCCGGCTCTAGAATGCCGGCGATCAGAATGGCGATGGCCGGATAAAGCGGCAGCACGTAATGCGGCAGCTTGGTCATGACGATATCGAACACGATCCATGACGGCACGATCCAGGCCAGCAGAAACTGCGCGCCCGCTTCGCGCCGCGCCTTCCAGATCATCGGCGCGGCAAGACCGGCGAGAACGCAGCCCGGCCAGAACGTCACCCAGAACAGCAGCAAGTAGTAGCCCGGCGGCGCGCCGTGCGCCTCCTGCCCGCTGGTGATCTTGGACAACATGTCGTCGCCGAGCGCCTTCATGAAAAAGCTGTCGCCCGACTTGGCGACGATCGCGATGAACCACGGCAGCACCAGGACAATCAGCCAGGCAAAGCCGGCCAGCGGCCGAAGCTGCAACATCCAGCGCCACGAACGGTCGGCGATCGACAGCGTCAGCGCGGTGAGCGCGACGAACATCAGGATCAAGGGACCCTTGAGCAGCACGCCGCCAGCGAGCGCCGTCCACAGGATCGCCGGCATTTTCCAGCCAAGCACGGCCTCGGGTGCGCGCCGCGTCACAAGGTAGATGCGCGCCATCGCGCCCATCGCCGCGACCGAGGTCAGCAGCAGCATGGCGTCGGTCTTAGCGAGCCGCGCTTCGACGCCGAGCAAGATCGAACTCGCCATCATCAGCGCCGCGATCAGCGCGGCGCGGCGCGCGACAAAGGCCAAGGCCGCCCAATAGGTCAGCAGCACCGCGCCGGTGGCGCCAAGCAGCGACGGCACGCGATAGAGCCAGATGGTGGTGCGGGCCTCCGGGACGCCGAGCGCCCCTGCGGTTTTCACCACCGCCGCCTGCAGCCAATAGATGCCCACCGGTTTCTTGTAGCGGACCTCGTCCTGGAAGCGGATGTCGACATATTCGCCGCTCTCGACCATCTGTTTGGTGGCCTGGGCAAAGCGCGCCTCGTCGCGGTCGACCGGCGGAATCTGGAAAAAGCCCGGCAAAAACGCGATCAGGCAGAACGCCACCAGCATCGCCAGGGCACGGGCGTGGGTGCCGGTGGCGTAGTCGAGCACGGACGACAGGCTCCGGACGGAGCCCAGCGATTGCCGCGCGTCATTGGTGGTCGTACTCACGCCTGAAGCCCGCCTGTCATGATGATTCCACAGCCCGAGCCGGACAATAAAGGCCCTTGCCCGGGATGTCATGGCACGGGCTGCGGCACTATTGCACGCGCACCATGACGCTATCGGCGGCGCCGCGGGCGTCCATGACCGTCACGCGGACGAAACCCTGCCCTTCCGTCATGAAGAACAGGTTGCGGCGGCTGGTTTCGGGGCCGATTGGCACACCGTTGACCATCACCGTGAGCGGCGCCAGGCCGCCGGCAATCTTGAGCGCTACCGGGTGTTGTTCACCACTAGCCAACTCAATCCGCGCGCCGTCCGGCGGGAACATGATGCGCGGCGGCTCGGCCATAGCGCCGGGCGCGGTTGCCGGGCTGAAGCGCTGCAAGGGCGGCGGCAAGCGATTGTTTGCGGCGAAGACCGCACCCTTGGGCGCCTGCGGCAGTGGCGTCGGCGTCAGCCCGGAGCGGGCGAAGGCGTCGAATAAAATTGGCGCGGCGATCGATCGACCAACCAATCCAGCAACCGGTGTGCCATCCGGCCGCCCGACCCAGACACCGACCGTCATCCGGCCATCGAAACCGAGCGCCCAGGCGTCGCGGTAGCCGTAGGACGTGCCGGTCTTGAAGGCGATCCGGCCGTGCGGCGCGTTGTCCGGCGGCGGCGCGCCAATCAGGACGTTGCCGACGTACCAAGCGGCGGCCGGATCTAGCAGACGGCGCGGGCTCGCCTCGGCGGCGCCTGCACGCTCGATCAGCGGCGTCGCCATGCCGCCGCGCGCCAAGCCGGAATAGAGCATCGTCAGATCGTTGAGCCGGATGCCGACGCCGCCGAGCCCCATGGCGAGACCGGGCGCTTCGCCCTTAGGCAGCACCAGCGCGGCTCCAGCATCGGTCAGCCGCGCGCTCAAGCGATTGACGCCGACTTTGCCGAGCACGGCGATGGCCGGCACGTTGAGCGACAATTGCAGGGCTTTGCGCACCGTAACGGTGCCCTGGAACGTGAGGTCGAAGTTCTCGGGCGTGTAATTGCCGAACCGCACGGGGCGGTCGTCTATCAATGTTTCGGGGTGTATCAGGCCATCCTCGAAGCCGAGGCCGTAGATGAAGGGTTTGAGCGTCGAGCCGGGCGAACGCAGCGCGCTGGTCATGTCGACCTGGCCGGCGCGGCGGGCGTCGAAATAATCGGCGGAGCCGACGCGCGCCCGCACCTCGCCGGTGGCGTTGTCGACCGCGATAATCGCGAGCGAAATCGAGGGCCCGAGCGCCTGCGCGCGTTCGCGCGCCAAATCCTGCAAGGTCTTCTGCAAGGCGGCGTCGATGGTCAGCCGATGCGTGCGCAGCGCCGGCTCCGCGGCGACGACTTGATCGGCGGCGTGCGGCGCCAACACCGGCAAATCGCGGCGCGCGACCGGCACGCCTTCCATTTTGGCGCGCGCGATTTCGTCCGCTGGCACAAGGGCTTGCATGCGGTCGAGGACGCGGTCGCGGGCAGCGCGCGCAGCCGCGGAATGACGATCCGGGCGGCGCATTTCCGGCGATTGCGGCAGGGCCACCAGCAGTGCGGCTTCGCCCAAGGTCAGGCGGCGGGGCTCCTTGCCGAGGTAGGACAACGACGCGGCGCGGACGCCTTCGAGATTGCCGCCATAGGGCGCAAGGGTCAGATACAGCGACAGAATTTCAACCTTGCTGAGCGCGAATTCGAGCTGCAGCGCACGGGCAATTTGCCGGAATTTGGCGGCGAAACTGCGCTCCTGGCGCGGCTCCAGCAGGCGCGCCACCTGCATTGATAAAGTACTTGCGCCGGAGACGATATGTCTTTGGTGGATCAACTGAAATGCCGCACGGCCTATGGCCAAAGGGTCGACGCCGACATGCTCGTAGAAGCGCTTATCCTCGTAGGCGAGCAGCATTCGTACGTACCGAGGATCGACATCCTCGACGGCGGCCGGCAGCCGCCAGCGTCCCTCGCCGTTCGCGTAGGCGCGCAGTAGCCTGCCGTCGCGGTCCAGCACGCTATGCGACGTGTCGAGATTTCTGCCGAGTAGCGGAGGGCCGAGTGCAGCGACCCACACGCCCGCGCCAATGGCGACTACCGCCGCAGCGCCGGCGAGACTTGCGAGCGTGAGCCGCCACCGTGTCATTTCGCCGCCGTGATCTCGATGGCGCCGGTCGCGGTGCGGCCGAAGCGATCCGGCCGGTACATGTCCTCAACCATGGCCTGCGGCAGCACGTAGCGCCCGGGCGACACCGCCCGCACGACGTAAGCCACCGTGAACACCGCAGCCGACTCCCCGGTGCGATCGAAGGCCGCGGTGAAGCGGTCGTCGCGGAATTCGCTGTGCACCGGCTCGGCGGCGTCGGAAATCCACGCCAACGTCCCGGTCTGCCCCGACGACACCAGTTTCGGATTGTCGATTTCGAAGCCCGCCGGCAGATAGTCGGCGACGATGACGCGGCCGTATTGCGGCTTCGGCTCGGTCATCTTCAGCACCACGACGAAGCGCTGGTTCTGCCTGGCCTTGGACGGATCGGAGGGTTCGCCGTCGAGCGTGCGGAATTCGCGCTCGATCTTGAAACCGCGATCGGCGGCAGGCTCCGGCGTGACCGGCGCGCCTGAGACCGACACCACCGCCTGCACGTTGCCCTCGCCAGTGTTGGTCACCGCCAAAGGCGCAGCCATCTGATCGGCGCGCAGCGTGCGATAGAGCGCGCCCTGCTTCGCCTCGCCCGAGACATTGAGCGAGATGGCGCTGAGCTGCTTGGCGACCGACCGCGCCGCCAGCACCATCCAGGCATCTTCCTGCGTGGACGTGCGTTGCGACAGGGCCCGTGCGGTGTCGACGCGCAGGATGGCGTTGTCGATGGTCGCCTGCGGCGCGCGGCCTTCGGAGGCGAGCGTCACCAGCGCCGCGGCATCGCGCAAGGCCGAGCCGAAGTCGGAACGGCCGAGATCGGGCTTGGGCTGCGGCGCGAGCGAGTCGAGCGCGGCCTGGTAAACCCGATCCGCGCGCGCCTTGTCGCCGAGCATGCCGAGCGCCGCCGCGATCTGCGCCTTGCCGATGGGCGTGACGACGTCGCCAAGGTTGACATCGGCGATGTAGCGCAGGTCGCCGACCGGCGCAGCGCCGTTGCGCGCCAGCACATAGAGCGCATAGGCCAGTTCGCGGCCGCCGTTCTTGCCCGGCTCCGGCGCCGCGGCGACGTAATTGCGCAAGCGGTCGATGGCCAGCGTGTAAGCGCTCGCCGGAATCTCGAAGCCGCGTTCGCGCGCCCGCGTCAGGAAGTCGGTGACATAGGCATCGAGCCATGGGTCATCGCCGCCGACCGACCACAGGCCGAACGAGCCGTTCGACCCTTGGCGTGCCAGCAGACGCGCGATGGTGTCCTTGAGGCGGGTATCGATTTCGCCGTCGGGCGCGAGCCGCGCCCCGGCCCCCAGTTCGTTGATGTAGAGCATCGCCACCGCGCGGCTGGTGATCTGCTCCGAGCAGCCGAACGGATAGCGGTCGAGCTGATTGAGCAACGTCGCGGCGTCGAGCGAAGTCGAAATCGAGATCGACAGCGCGGCACGGCCGGTGCCCGGCACGAAGTCGGCGAACATGTCGCCCGACAATGTCAGTGTCTCGCCTTTCGCGAGCGCGCGCACCGTGCGGCGTGTCAGCAGTTGGTTCGCCGGCCGCACGTCGAGCGCGTAAGCACGCTCCATTGTAAAGCCGTTCGGCCCGGTAACGTTGACCTTGATGGTGCTTGCGCCTGAGCCCGATGCCGACACCGGCACCGAGATCTTGTCGCGCTGTTTGGCGGCAAGCTTGAGCGTCTGCGGCTTGTCGGCTTCGTTCTTCACCGACCCGGCGGCACTGACGGCGAAGGCGTAGTCGCCCGCCGTACCTTCGACATTGTCCAACTCAAGCTGAACATTGCCGCGGTCGCCGGTGCGCAGGAAGCGCGGCAGCGTCGCGGTCAGCACGACACTGTCGCGCACCACCACGTCACCGGACGCCTTGCCGACTTTGTCCTTGGTCCAGGCCACCGCCATCACGCGGACGGTGCCGGCGAAGGCCGGAATGTCGAACTGCACATTGGCGACGCCGTCGGCGCCGACCGTGACGATGCCGGAATAAAGCGCGAGCGGCGCCTGCGTCGGCGGCGAGCCGGACAATTCCGCACCGGCGCCATCGCCGCCGGAGCGGATCGCGCCACGCGCACCCTGCATGCCGTCGATCAGTTGGCCGTAGAGATCGCGCACTTCCGCCGTCAGCCGGCGCTGCCCGAGATAATAATCGTCGGGCGCCGGCGCCTTGTAATTGGTGAGGTTGAGAATGCCGACATCGACGGCGGCGACCACGACGCGGGCGTCCTCCCCCACCGCGAGACCGGCGAGCTTGACCGGCACGGTGAGCGTCGAGTTCGGCCGCAAGGTCGCCGGCAATTTCATGTCCAGCGCGACCGAATGCGTGCCGCGGTCGATCGAGAACCACTGCACGCCGATGGCGCGGCCGGGCATGCGCTGCGCCGGCGCATCGAGCGGACGGCGCAAGGTGGCGACGACATAGGCGCCGGTCCCCCAATCCTTGCCGACGGTCAGCTTGACCTGCGTGACGCCGGGTTTGACGTCTTGTGACTGAGTGGAAACGAGTCGGTCGGTGAAGACATTGACGGTGAGTTGCCCGGCAGTAACGGCGGTTACGGCGACATTCATGGCGTCGCCGGATTTGACGTCGGCCTTGTCGAGTGCGATTTCCAACAGGTCCGGCGTGTCGGCGCTCGCCTCGGCATAGAAGCCGGCGTCGAAACTGAGCGAGGTGATGGTGACGTTCGGCTCGGCAACTTCGAGGCGATAGCGGCCCCACTTCACCGGCAGCGACAGCCGCGCCGGTTTGTCGGCGGCAACATCGATGACGCCGTTGGCGACGCGCTCAGTGCGCTTCACCGGCTCGTAATTCCATCGGTTGTTCTGGCGATACCACTGATAGGTGGTCTCGACGCGGAGCAGTTCGTAACGCAGGCCGCCCTTGGCCAGCGCCTTGCCGTCGGGCGCGACCATGACGACGTCGAAATCCGCATTGGCGCCGTCGCCGAGCGAGCGGCCGGCGAAGGCCGGCTTGACGCCGATCATCGTCGACTCGGCGGCAATCGGCAGCGTCAGGCTGCGCTCGACCGCGCGACCGCCGGATTCCGCCATGCTGACATTGATCTGCGCTTCGAGCGGACGCGAGGTCTGCGGAATCTTGGCGAGCGTGACCGGGAAGCTGGCCTTGCCGGCGGCGTCGGTGGCCGGCACGTCTTCGAGTTCCTGGCGGACCGTCGTCACTTCATCGTCGTGCAGACCGAAGGCGTAACCGGCAAAGCCGGGGCGCTCCTTGGCCGCGACGATGGTGAGCGCGCCCGACAATTCGAGATTGGAGGCCGGTGCGCCGTAGAGGAAACGGCCGTCGACCGTCAGCTGCGCCGGCGCGTTGCGCGGCATCACGGTGGCGGCGGATTTGAGATCGAACTCGACGCGGTCGGCGACGTAGTCCTCGACCATGAAGGTGGCCTCACCGACCGGCGAACCCTTCGGATCGGTATAGGCCTTCACGCGCCAGGTGCCGGTCGAGGCCGACGACACCAGCGGCACGTTGAGACTGCGGCCGCCGAGGCCCTGATCGGGCACCACGACACGGCGATATTCGACGCCATCGGGCCGCACGACCACCAAGGTCACCGGCATCGAGGGCGCGGCGATGCCGCGCACGTCGCGCAGCAGCGCCGTCACCGCAACGGATTCACCCGTGCGATAGACGCCGCGTTCGGTATAGACGAAGGCATCGAACCCGGCCGGCGTTTGCCGTCCGCCGACGCCGCGATCCGACAGATCGAAGGCCGGCGATTTCAGACTGAGGAAGGCGTAGTCGGCCTTGTCGGTGACGACGATCGCCGCCGGCGAGAGCCCGCCCTCGCCGCGCGTCAGACCGGCGTCGAAATGCACGAAACCGTTCTTGTCGGTGGACTTGGTCGCCAGCACCTCGTTGTTGCGCGCAACCAGCCGCACGCTGGCGGCGGCAGCCGGCGCCGCCGTGGCGAGCGAGTGGATAAAGACGTCGACACCGTCCTGGCCGCTATAGGCGGTCAGCCCGAGGTCGGAAACGATGAACCACTGCGTCGCGACTTGTTCGTAATAGTCGTCGGTGCTGACCACGTTTTTCGGCGCCGCCGTCATGACGTAGACGTCGGGGCCGATGTCCTTCAACGCCTCGCCGACCGGAAACGCCGTGGTGACTTCGGCGTTGAGCTGCTGCTCGACGCTAAGTTCGCCGCTCCAGACCTTGGCGCCACGCTCGGCGCTCAAACGTTCGGTATCGCTACGGCTGAGATTGCGCTGGAAATCGTAGCCCAGCACGGTGTCGATCAGGTTGCGGTCGCCGATGCGATAGACCGACATGGTGAGCGCCGTGGTGTTGACGCTGAGCACCGGAATACCGCGCTGGCCTGTGCGCGGCAGCACATAGGCCTTGCCGGAGAAGCGCGCGAAGGGCTTGCGGTCGCGCACGAAGATGGTGAAGTCGGCGGACTTCGCCAGCGTTTCGCGCACCGTCGACGGCAGGCCTGCCCGCAGCGTCACGGTATAGCGTTCGCCGTGCTTGAGGCCTTCGACACAAAGCTGCCTGTCGCTGGCCGAGATCGCCGGCTTGTCGACGCCGGCAACCGCGACGTAAGGCGAGAAATCGGTGCGGCGACCCGGTAGGTTTTCCGAGAACTGGAAGCACGCGCGGGGGGAAATGGCGTCGGAGTCGACCGTATAATTGAGATAGCGGAAGCCGTGGTCGACGCGCAGGCGCTCATATTGGCCGCGCAGATCGGCGGCCTCGCGGATGTCGAGCGACAGCCGCAACGTATCGAGCGCGGGCCGCCATTGTTTGCGGTCGGCGAAGGCGCGGCCGAGCACCGCGAGGCTGTCGCCTTCCAGCGTGCGGTCGGTGGCGCGTTGATAGGCGACGTAAGCCGCGGTGGTGGCGCGGTCGAGCAGCAGCGCGCGCTCTTTGTCGTCGCGCGGGCGGATCTGCAGCACGGTGCGCGCCAGCCGCAGCCAGGTCGCGGCGTCTTCCGGCGCCACCGCGATGGCCTGGCCGAGCACCGTCATGCCGGTGCGCAAATCGTTCTTCTGGAACGCGGCGTCGGCCTCGCGGCGCAGCGTCGCCGCGGGCTTGGTCACGGTGCCGGCGTCGGTCTTGATCTGGGCTTCGAGCTTGATCGCCGCCTCGCCGAGATCGCTCTTCTGGTAGGCCTTGTCGGCAGCCATCGCTGGCAAAAGGGCAGGAAAGCAGGCAAGGGCGAGCAGCGCGGCGGCAGCACCGGCGCGGGCGAACGTCAGCATGGTGTGAAACCTCCCGAAGCAGCGAACACCCTCATTGGAGTTCCGGATGGTGTCGAGGTCATGGCGGACTCCGCCAACCGCCCGGCAATTTCAACGAGAGTCGCTGAGACATTAGCCTGCCTAGTGGTCCGATTCTAACATTCGCATCCCGTCTGTAGGGGCACTTTTGCGAATGTTAGAATCAAAGGACCACTAGCAAGTTATTGTTGCTAGTGGAGCTTTGGATTTGACGTTCGCTTAAGATACTCGCGGCTAGTGGGTAGCGAACGTCAAATCCGCTCCACTAGGAGCGGACGGCGACGCCGGAGATTGCATGAGGAGCAACGCGAATAACTCTGCGTAACCCATTTATTTATCTATTTAATCGGTGGAGCACGGCCAGGTTTCCCGTCTGCCGGCGGTGAAACGTCCCCTGTGCGGCTTTCAAAGCGCGCGCGGTGCGTCTAAACGATAGAGCACGACCCCATAGCTCAGCTGGATAGAGCACCGGCCTTCTAAGCCGGGGGTCGCAGGTTCGAATCCTGCTGGGGTCGCCAATTACTTGTTATCACTGTGGATTATGCCGGCCGCCTGCTGCAGGCGCAAAAAGCCCAAGAACTCATAATTAACGAGTTTGGCACACCACTATACCAAAGTGCATTGGTCCACCGCCTCCTCAACGCGATCGCATCCATGACCGATATGGCCGCCTCTTCGCCGCCGAAGCCCGCCGACACCATCGTGGCCTCGCCGCCACTGGCAGCCAGCGCCGCCGCGCCGCTCTGTTATGTGGTCGACGAGGAAACCAGCATTCGCCATTTCCTGTCGCTGGTGCTGCACGGCTCCGGCGTCGACACCATGGAATTCGCCGACGGCGCGGGGCTGCGCCGCGCGCTCGAGAACCGCATTCCCGACCTGGTCTTCCACAACATCGCACTCGACGCCGCCGACGCCGTCGAGTCGGTGGTGGCGCTCGGCAAGCGCGATTTCCGCGGCTCCGTGCAGTTGATGAGCAACCGCGGCGCGGCCGTGCTCGAGCACGTCAAGAATATCGGCAACCAGCAGCACATCTCGATGCTGCCGGTGCTCAAGAAGCCGTTCGAGACCGACGCTATCGTCAAGATTTTGCACGAGCTCAAGATCGGCATGCCGGCCGAGGCCGCAGCAAGGCTGAGCCTCGACGAAGCGCTCGACAACAAATGGATCGAGTTCTGGTATCAGCCGAAAATCGCGCTGCGCAAGAAACAGCTCGCCGGCGCCGAGGCCTATGCCCGCGCCCGCCATCCGCAGAACGGCGTCGTGATGCCGGCGGCTTTCATGCCCGGCGCCTCGGACGCGGCCGTTCTCAAATTGTCGGAGTTGGCGCTGCACAGCGCGCTCAAGGCCGGGCAGAATTTTTCCAAGATGGGCATCCATCTGCGGATCACCGTCAACATCCCGCTCGCAGCGCTCGCCAAGCTGCCGGTCGAGCAGATCGTGACGTCGCAGCGCCCCGCCGCCGACAACTGGCCGGGCCTGATCGTCGACGTGCCGGAAGACCAGATCGTCGCTGATCTGCCGCTCGCGGTCGAACTCGCCAAGAAGCTCGAGACGATCAACGTCCGCATGGCGATCGACGATAGCGGCCGCGCCTACTCGATGCTGTCGGGCCTGGCCGAATTCCCGTTCACCGAGGTCAAGCTCGACCGCGCTTTCGTCGCCGACTGCGGCACCGACAAGGTCAACGCGCCGCTGTGCAAGGCGATGATCAACCTGGCGCACCATTTCGGCCGCACGGCGGTCGCCATGGGCATCGAGAAGGCGCCGGACGCCGTCGCCATGGTCAGCATGGGCTGCGATTTCGGCCAGGGCTTCCTGCTCGGCCTGCCGATGGCGGAAGAACGGTTTATCTCGCTGCTGCGCCAGCGCTCGGGCGTAAAGGCCGAACAGCCGGCCGCCGCGGGCTGATTCCTAAGATTAGTGAGTCCAGGCGTCGCGGCGCTTGAACGAGAAGTTGTCGGCGTAGGACGCGATGCGCCGCTTGACGGGCGCTTCTTCCGTGAGCTGGTAGGCGACGCCGTGGCGCTCGCAATAGGCGACCGCCTCTTCCTTGGTCTCGAACCGCAGGCGCAATTGCTGGCGCATATCGCCCGACGAGGTCCAGCCCATCAGCGGCTCGACCTGGCGCGGCTCTTCCTGATCGAAATCGACCACCCAGTCCTTGGTCTTGGCAACGCCGGACTGCATGGCGGTCTTGGCTGGCTTGTAGATGCGCGCGGACATGAGCTCTTTCTATCGTGTTCGTCCGCCTTCGCAAGGGCTTCGGCGCGACAGCCTTCGCTCTCCGAATTCCGGCTCGCCGAGCCGAAGCTCGGAGAGCGAAGGCTGGTCGGAGCGGCAGGATTTGAACCTGCGACCCTCTGGTCCCAAACCAGATGCGCTACCAGACTGCGCTACGCTCCGATGATGGGGGTCTGGTACACGCTTCAACCCAGCCCAGCAAGCAGGCTTACCGCTCGTTGAAGATCGGGTGTGCGACCTGGTCGCCCGGTGCGATGCCGAGCTTGCGCGCCGTTCCCCCGATCACTTCCAGCACGGCTCGAGCCGGCCCCCGCGATGAAACAAGGGCTTCCGAACGCGGCGTCGTGTTTTCCGCGATCCGCAGGATGCGGCCATCGGCGCGGATAAAAATTATATCCAAGGGAATGTAGGTGTTCTTCATCCAGAAGCTGAGTTCCTGCTCCTGCCGGAAATCGAACAACATGCCCTGCCCTTCAGGCAGTTCCGTGCGGTACATCAGTCCCTGCGCCCGCTCGGCCACAGTCAAAGCCATCTCGACCGAGAACTTGTGCACGCCGTTCTTGGAAACAATGTCCAGCGGCTCCCTGTCGGCGGCGCGGGAGGGACCCGCGACAAGAAGCAAAAGGGCAAGAACGAAAGCGGAGCGAAATGCGCGCATGCGCTCGCATTTACGCGGCCAAAGCCTAAGCGGCAATGGGAAAGTCGGTGAAAGAGCCCGCGGGAGCTTAGTGCGACGCCAGACCGAGCGGCCCGCCGTCCGGGCGCACTTCGGCGGCCATCAGACCCTTGGGACCTGGCCCGAACCGCACCAGCACCGTCTGCCCGGGCCGCAGCTCCGCCAAGCCATAACGGCGCAGCGTCTCCATGTGCACGAAGATGTCTTCGGTGCCCTCACCGCGCGTCAGAAATCCGAAGCCGCGCAAGCGGTTGAACCATTTCACCTGGGCGCGCTCGAGGCCCGAAGTCGGCGTTACGGTGACGTGGGTGCGCGGCGGCGGCATCTGCGCCGGGTGCAGCGCGGTCGACTCGTCCATCGACACGACGCGGAAGGCCTGCAAACCCTTCTGGCGTTGGGATACCTCAACGACAACCCGCGCGCCTTCGTAAGCGGTCTGGAAACCGTCGCGGCGCAGGCAGGTGACGTGCAGCAGCACGTCGGGCATGCCGTTGTCAGGAACGATAAAGCCGAAGCCTTTGGAGACGTCGAACCATTTGATGACACCGGTCAACTCGACGAGGTCGGTCGCGGTATCATCGAGGAGATCTCGGACCGTTCCTGGCCGGAGAGTTGTGCCTGGCATTTTCGATTCAATCCCGTCCGCCGCCATGACCCGCCGTGTTGCTGGCGCCTCTTTGAGAGCGCTTCGACGAATCTGTGGATTGAAGATAACACCCGGCCTCAAACCGCAAAGTGCAAAATGTGCTTGCGCACAACTCTGTACACAGCGGAAAGCCTTGCGAATCAGTTGCCAATGAAGGGTGCGAGCACATCGCCGATGTCGTGGCGCACGACCAGATCGGCCAGTTCGTCGAACTCGGTCGGCTCGCGATTGATGATGACGAGCGACGCGCCGTTGCGCTTCGCCATCAGCGGAAGTCCCGCCGCCGGCCACACCACCAGCGACGAACCGATGGCCAGAAACAGGTCGCAACGCTTGCTCAATTCCTCGGCACGCTGCATCGCGGCAGCGGGCATTGCCTGGCCGAACGACACCGTGGCGGTTTTGATGTAGCCGCCACAGGCACAATCGGGCGCGTGCTCGCCGTTGGCGTCGAATTTCTCCCGCACCCACGACACCTCGTAACGCTCGGCGCAGTCGAGGCAGGTCGCGTAGGTGGTATTGCCGTGCAACTCGACGACATCCTCCGGCGCGATGCCGGAAATTTGATGGAGGTTGTCGATATTCTGGGTGACCACGGCTTCCACCTTGCCGGAATGATAGAGCGTCGTCAGCGCGCGATGGCCCCGCCCCGGTTCGGCCTTGGCGAAACTCTCTTCCATGACGAAACGCCGGCGCCAGGACTCGTCGCGCATCGCGGCACTCGCCAGGAAGTCGTCGAACGGGATCGGGCGGTTCTTGGTCCACAGCCCGCCAGGTGAACGGAAGTCTGGAATGCCGCATTCGGTCGAGATGCCGGCGCCGGTGAATGGCAGAATTCGGTCGGCGTCCTTGATCAGGCTGCGCAAATCGGAGATTGATGTCGTGAGATTGGAGGCAATCATTATTGTCGTGTCGCCGGTTTCGGGCGGCCGCCCAGTATTCGCGAAATTATCTGGATACGTGGTCGCGACTTAACTTTGAACATCCGCAGCAGCGGATCTGGATAGGATCTCCAATTCGCCGGACATGAATTGCCAGCGTCCAGCGAAACGCGGACCATTGATCGCAAGCGTGTAGAATCCTTTCCGTTTGCCTATCTTTTTTCCGGGAGTGTGGCTGAGCAAGACTTTATGGTCTGGCAATACACTGTCATAGGCAGTGGGGAGAGCTAGCAGCGCTTCCGGAGTTAGCCGTTTTCCACCCATAACCTGCCCAAGCGCGGCGAATACCTTGCGGACATGGATTGGCCACCAATCGACACGTTTGCGACATTCACGCTGCTCCCTCAGGGCAGCCTTTTGTAATGTTTTTCGATTGACGGTCATCTGCCTCTACACGTGAGGGCCTGCTTATGGCCACGTTTTCTGCTATTTCCTGCCGTTGGCGTTTTCTGTCGGGCCTCATTGGAGTACCAAAAATGCGATATCTGCACACCATGCTGCGCGTGCGCGATCTCGATGCCGCGCTCGATTTCTACGTCAACAAGCTCGGCCTCAAGGAAACCCGGCGCCGGGTCGACGAGAAGAACCGCTACACGCTGGTGTTCCTGATCGGCCCCGACGACGAAAACCTGGTCGAGGCGAGCAAGAAGGCCGGCCGGCCCGGGCCGGAGGTGGAACTCACCTACAATTGGGACAGCGAGGACTACGGCGAGGCGCGCTACTTCGGCCACCTCGCCTACGAGGTCGACGACATCTATGCGGCGTGCGAGCGGCTGATGAAGGCCGGCGTCACGATCAACCGCCCGCCGCGCGACGGCACCATGGCGTTCGTGCGCTCTCCCGACAAACATTCCATCGAGCTGTTGCAGAAGGGCGCCGCGCTGCCGCCGAGCGAGCCCTGGAAGTCGATGGCCAACACCGGGCACTGGTAGGCGCTCG
>JANMSZ010000521.1:0-11369 GCA_031389925.1 Hyphomicrobiales bacterium
CCCATGAGATAGCGCGGCGTCGCCACCGGCAGAACCGGCGTGGTCTCCTCGACGATTCTGAGCATGACGTCCTGCGGCTCGCCGACCGCGAGACCGCCAATGGCGTAGCCGTGATACCCGGTATCGACCAAAGCCCGCGCGCTCTGTTGGCGCAGCGCGACATCATCGCCGCCCTGCACGATGCCGAACAGCGCATAGCCCTCGCGCGCCCGACTCTCGAAGGCGCGTTTGGAGCGCTCGCCCCAGCGCAGCGACAGTTGCATGGCCCGCTCGATCTCCTCGCGCGTCGCCGGCAGCCGCAGGCATTCGTCGAGTTGCATGGTGATGTCGGCGCCGAGCAGCGCCTGGATCTCGATCGAGCGTTCCGGCGACAGCTCGAACATGGCGCCGTCGAGATGCGATTTGAACGTCACGCCCTGCTCGGTCAGCTTGCGCAGTTGCGACAGCGACATCACCTGGAAGCCGCCGCTGTCGGTCAAGATCGCGCGCGGCCAATTCATGAACTTGTGCAGGCCGCCGAGCGCGGCGATGCGCTCGGCCGTCGGCCGCAGCATCAGATGATAGGTATTGCCGAGCACGATCTCGGCGCCGGTCGCGGCCACGGCTTCCGGCGCCAGGCCCTTGACGGTCGCCTGGGTGCCGACCGGCATGAAGGCCGGCGTCTGGATGCGGCCGTGCGGCGTCACGACTTCGCCGCGGCGCGCCGTGCCGTCGGTCTTGATGAGATTGAAGGAGAACGGTTCGGTCATGGGCTTTCAGGGTAAAGCAGGCAGGCGTCGCCGTAGGAATAGAACCGATAGCCCTTCGCGATGGCATGCGCATAGGCGCGCTGCATCGTGTCCAGCCCGCTGAAGGCCGCCACCAGCATGAACAAAGTCGAGCGCGGCAGGTGGAAGTTGGTCAGCATCAGGTCAACGGATTTGAAGCGGTAGCCCGGCGTAATGAAGATCGCGGTGTCGCCGGCAAACGCGGCCAATTGGCCGTCCTCGCCCGCCGCGGTTTCCAGCGTCCGCAATGCGGTCGAACCGATGGCGACAATGCGACCGCCTTTGGCGCGCGCGGTGTTGAGCGCGGCGGCGGTCTCAGGCGTCAGGATGCCGAATTCGGCGTGCATCTTGTGGTCGGCGGTATCGTCCGCCTTGACCGGCAGGAAGGTGCCGGCGCCGACGTGCAGCGTGACCTTGTGGACGGCGACGCCGCGGGCCTTCAGGCGCTCCAGCATGGCGTCGGTGAAGTGCAAGCCCGCGGTGGGCGCCGCCACCGAGCCCTCATGGGCGGCAAACAGGGTCTGGTAGTCGGCGCGGTCCTGCTCGTCGGGCGTCCGCCGCGAGGCGATATAGGGCGGCAGCGGCATCGCGCCGCGCTCTTCAATGGCCTGGTCTAGAACCGGACCATGGAAGGAAAATGAAAGGGTTACCTCGCCTCCTTCATCTTTATGTGAAACTTGAGCATCGAGCTGATCGAGAAAACAGACCCGGCCCTCGGACCCGAACCGCAGCGTATCGCCGACCTGGACCTTCTTGGCGCCAAGGATGAAGGCCCGCCAGGTCGAGCCGTCGATGCGCTTGTGCAGCGTGGCTTCGATGCCTGGCTCGGCCTCGCCCCGACCAATCCGGCGGCCCTTGAGCCGCGCCGCGATCACCTTGCTGTTGTTTACCACCAGGCAGTCGCCCGCGCGCAGCAGGTCCGGCAAATCGGCGATGGAACGGTCGTCCAGGCCCTCACCCGGTTTGACGACCAGCAGCCGCGACGCGTCGCGCGGCGACGCCGGCCGCAAGGCGATGCGGTCGGCCGGCAGGTCGAAGTCGAAGAGGTCGGTTTTCATGCCCACTCGGTGTCATCGCCCGCGCAGAAATCATCAACGAGAGTATCCGTTGCCGCTGCGCGCTTGGCCGATAACATCTGCCAATGAAACTTCTATCCAAGCAGACACCTGATCTGCCGCTGCGACTAATGTCCCATTCCTATAAATATGAAACTCAAGAGCGTCGATTACATTTCCATCCTTGTAAAAGTAGACGCGGATTTCAGATTCTCTTTTATCGTCCGAGCCGTTTGCTACATCTAAAACGACTTCGCCCGGCTTCAGGCCGACCTCATTAAGCAAAGCAGCTTTCCGAATGAGATTTGCCTCGATCAAAGTTTTGATCTTTGCCTCAACCTCGTTCGGAATCATTTCTCCCTCCAGAACGCCTATGTGAGGTCACGCGCATGGTACCGGGAGTTGAAAACTACGCCCCCATCGTCGCCTTGACGATCTTGTCGGGGTTGGAGACCGGCTCGCCGCGCTTGATTTTGTCGACGTTGTCCATGCCTTCGATGACGTTGCCCCAGGCGGTGTACTGGCCGTTGAGGAAGCTGGCGTCGTCGAAGCAGATGAAGAACTGGCTGTCGCCACTGTCCGGGCTGGCGGCGCGCGCCATCGACACGGTGCCGCGCACATGCGGCTCCTTGTTGAACTCGGCCTTGAGCTTCTTGCCCGAGCCGCCGGTGCCGGTGCCCTGCGGGCAGCCGGTCTGCGCCATGAAGCCGTCGATGACGCGGTGGAACACGATGCCGTCGTAGAAGCCTTCCTTCACCAGCTCCTTGATGCGCGCGACGTGGCCGGGCGCGAGATCGGGCCGCATGGCGATGACCACGTTGCCTTGGGTGGTTTCGAGGGTGAGCGTGTCTTCCGGCTTTGCCATGGGGCTATCTTTCTGTGTTCGAGAATTGGAATTACTTCGCGTCGGCAGCGACCGTCATCTTCACGATCTTGTCGGGGTCGGTGACCGAACCGTTGTTTCCGGCCGAGCCCTTCTTGATCTTGTCGACCACGTCCATGCCGGACGTTACCTGCCCGATCACGGTGTACTGGTTGTTCAGGCTCGGCGCATCGCCGTACATGATGAAGAACTGCGAATTGGCCGAGTTCGGATCGGACGTGCGCGCCATGCCAACGATGCCGCGCGTGAACGGCACGGTGGAGAACTCCGCCTTCAGCGCCGGATATTTCGAGCCGCCGGTGCCGTCGCCGCGCTGGCCGTCGCCGGTCTGCGCCATGAAGCCTGGAATGACGCGGTGGAACGGCACGTTGTTGTAGAAGCCGTCGCGCACCAGCTGCTTGATCCGCGCGGCGTGTCCGGGCGCCAGATCGTTGCGCAGCCTAACGACGATGCGGCCGTTCTTGGTCTCGAGATAAACGGTGTTCTGCGGATCGTTCGCCGCCGGCGCCTGCGCGAAAGCCGGCGCGGCGCAGACAAGCGCGAGGACGAAAGCGAGAATGCGGATCATGAAGTCTCCCGGAATTGTTGAGCGCTAACGCGCAAACTTCTTCTTCAACAGCGCGGCGACCGAGGCCGGCACGAAGGCGGAAACGTCGCCGCCCATGCCGGCGATCTGGCGCACCAATGTGGCGGTGATCGGGCGCACCGCCGAGGAAGCCGGCAGGAACACCGTCTGCACGCCCGGCGCCATCGCCTCGTTCATCCCCGCCATCTGCATTTCGTAATTGAAATCGGTGGTGTCGCGCAGGCCGCGAACCAGGATCGTGGCGCCGGCCTGTTTGGCGGCCTCGACCACCAGCCCGGAAAAGGTCACGCAGGCCAGTTCGCATTTCGCCGTCTTCGCCACCGGCCCGCAGACGTCCTGCAACATGGCCAGCCGTTCCTCGGTCGAGAACAGTGGGGCTTTGCCGGGATTGACGCCGACCGCCAGCACCAGTTTGTCGGCCAGGCCCACGGCGTGGCGGACCACGTCGAGATGGCCGTTGGTGATCGGGTCAAAAGACCCCGCGTAGAGGGCAATTCTCGGCATATTTTGGGTCTAACCCGCCGCTTTGCGCCCCGCAAGGCCGCCCCACCAGGGCCTTACCCGTTAAGACCCCTGAACCTTTTGGCCGGTAGCGGGTTAACGCGGCGAACCCTCTTTGCGTTTGAACCTTTCGCCTGGCTGGCACGACTGATGGTCGTGCCTTCAAGGACTGGGGACTGCCATGATCAAAACGATTTCCGCCATTCTCTTCGCCGCCGCCATCGCCGGGTTCATCACCTTTATCCTGCCCGGAGCCCCGGTCGATGCCGGCCCGCTGGCGAAGCCCGCCGAAGCCGCGCTGAAAGCCTGCACCCAGCAGGCCTGGCCTTACCTCAACTGCGTCGGCACCGAATTCGGCAACCCGCGCATCCGCCTGGTCACGACAGACCGCATCCGCCAATAAGGCGCACCCTCTTGTGCAATGATCCCCCGCCTAGCGGGGTTAGTCCTTCGGCAAACCTGCCGGGGGACTTTTTCATGGCCAAATGGCTGGCGTTTCTGTTTGTGGTGTTCGCCTCGCCCGCGGTGGCACAGATCGCGCCTTCGCCGGCCGAACTTGCGGCCTATACCGGCTTGCACGCCGCAGCGGCCACAGGCGACGTGGCGGCGATCGAACGGCTTTTGAAGGCCGGGGCACTCGTCGACGCCCGTGACGGCTACAAGCGCACGCCGTTGCATGTCGCGATCTATCGTTCGCAAGGTCCGGCGGCGATCGCTCTGATCAAGGGCGGCGCCGATGCGAACGCGCTCGAAGCGCAGCAATACGACATCGTCACCATCGCCTCGGTCGCCAACGACGTGCCGATGCTCAAACTGGCGCTCGACAATGGCGGCAGCGCGAAAAACATCACCAGCCCCTACAAAGGCACGGCGCTGATCGCCGCGGCGCATCTCGGCCATGACGAAGTCGTGCGCATGTTGATCGCGGCACAAGCGCCGCTCGATCACATCAACAATCTCAATTGGACCGCGCTGATCGAGTCCATCGTGCTTGGCGACGGCGGCAAGCGCCACATCGCCTGCCTGACCGCGCTGGTGAAAGACGGCGCCAACGTCAACATCGCCGACCGCAATGGCCGGACGCCGCTGGCGCTGGCGAAAGGGCGTGGCTTTACGGCGATGGCGAAGATTCTCGAGACTGCCGGCGCAAAATGATTCAGCCCGGCCTTCTTGCCAGCGACAGCCACACGCCGCCGCCGATCAGCGCCAGGCCGGACACACGGCCCAGCCATTTGGCGCTGGTGCTACGCAGGAAGAAGCTGCGTCCGGCACCCGCCACCATCGCCCAGCCGCAATCGGTGACCGACGCCATCGTGATCGCCACGACGCACATCACGACAAGCTGATGCCCGGCCGGCAGGCTCGGATCGATGAACTGCGGCAGGAACGCGGTGAAGAAGGCGATGGTCTTCGGATTGGTGATCGCCGCCAGAAAACCGCGCCGGAAATAGACGTGCCCGCGCGGTGGCGCGACCGTGGCTTCAGCGCCTGCGTGGCGCCAGGCCTGGATGCCGAGCCAGATCAGATAGGCCGCGCCGATCCAGCGCAGCCATTCGAAGATCACCGCCGCGTACTGGATGACGAGGCTCAGGCCGAGCGCGATGCCGGTAATCAGCAGCGCGTTACCCACTGTACTGCCCGCGACGGTGATCAGCCCAGCGCGCACGCCGCGCGTGGCGCTGGTGGCAAGCACCAGCGTGACGATCGGACCCGGCGTGAGCACCAGGATCACGGTGAGGAGCAGGAAGGCGGAGAAGAGCTGGTAGTTCATTATCTTTTCTCGCGTCGCTACTCAGGCTAAGGCTTGTTGTGAGCTGTAAGCAACTCGCTCGCCAGTGATTTTTGTTATCTCGTCAATGTACGAGCGACTAACTTCGACTTTCAGGCTACTTTCGTATCGTCCAGAAAGGATACTCTGCGTCCTAGAAAATCCAACCGGCCGACGCTGGTCACAACGCTCAACCGTTGAAAAAATATCGACGGGCAGCCCACCATCGCGAACCAGAACGCAGCTACATAACCAATCGTACGACAGTCGCGGCGGTTCAACTTCAATTCGTTCGCCGTCCGCGTAATTCGACAGCACAGGCGGAATTGCAATTATTCTCGGTGCATGCCTGTTGGAGAGAGTATGTGCGACCATCAATTCGCCCTGATACTCTTGCTTCAAAAAAGTGGGCAGTAATTCAAGTTTAAGCTCGCGCTTATCGCATTCCCAAAACGCATACAATATTTCGCCAACTTTGGTGGCCACCCCGCGATTGAACAGGGATGTTTCAACGCATCCGCCCCATAGTTGCGGCAAGTTCTGTTGTGTCATCAACTCAAGCCCGGCGGCCTGCGAGCCCAGGACCATTGAATACATGGCGAGCTTGAGCGGATCGGGAGCGTTGTCGTCTACTCGCAGATTTCCGGCTTCAAACCGCTGCATTAAGCCGGCGATATCTGCCTTGCCGGAACCTGTACCGATGACTGAACTGAAGATGTTTGAGTTGAGATGCAATATCTCGTCTCCGTCCCAAACGACGGTTGTGGTTTCAGGTTCCCGAATCAATGCAATAACTGAAAAGTGCTTCTTTTCGTCAGTTGGCCAGGCCTTGAGTATCTCGACAACGTACTTGGATGGACAACCGGCATCCAACGCTTCGGACATCTCCTTAAGCAGCGAACGAGCGCGCTCATAATCGCGCTCCCAAGCAACAATTACATCTTCCCTTAGAATATTGACCTTCTGCCGAAGGGCGGGCACGTGAACGTTGTAGGGCTTAAAGAACGCGTTGGCGTCTTCGAGCGTCGGCGTTGAAAACTTTTTGTCTGACGAACCTGGGCTCGTAATGAGCGAGTCGCCAATTAGTGCCGCGGCATTGCCTATTGTCAGACCCATTATGATGGTCATGGGTCGACTCCAATTGTCTACTCCGCGTCGGCCTCCTCGCTCAGCCGCTCGACCGACACGACCTTCTCGTCGTCGGCGGTGTTGAGCACGATGACGCCCTGCGTCGAGCGCCCGGCGATGCGGATACCGGCGACGCCAGTGCGGATCAGCTTGCCGGCGTCGGTGACCAGCATGACCTGGTCGTCGTCTTCGATCGGGAACGAGGCGACCAAGCGGCCGATCTTCGGTTTGAGCGTGAACTCGCCGTTCTTCTTTTCCCAGATGTCCATGGCGACGATGCCTTTGCCGCCACGGCCGGTGATGCGGTATTCGAAGGACGACGTGCGTTTGCCATAGCCGCGCTCCGACAGCGTCAGCACGAACTGCTCGGCGGCCGAGAGCTCGACGTAGCGCTGCTCGCCGAGCTCGATCGCGGGCACGCTCTCTTCGGCGTCCGCCACCGGCGTTTCTTCTTCGGCGCCGCCGCGGCGCACCGCGTTGGCGCGCTTGAGATAGGCGACACGCTCTTCCGACGTCGCCACGACGTGGCGCAGGATCGACATCGAGATCAGCCGGTCGTCCTTGTCGAGCGCGATGCCGCGCACGCCCATCGACGTACGGCCGGTGAACACGCGCACCTCGGGCACCGCGAAACGGATGCACTGGCCGCCGGACGAGGTCAGCAGCACGTCGTCGGTCTCCGTACAAATCTGCACGCTGAGGATGCCCTCCCCCTCGGGCAGTTTCATCGCGATGATGCCGGAGCGGCGCACCTCGACGAAGTCCGACAGCTTGTTGCGGCGGACCGTGCCTTTGGTCGACGCAAACATCACGTCGAGATTGGCCCAACTCTTCTCGTCCTCGGGCAGTGGCATGATGCTGGTGATGTTTTCGTCGGCATCAAGCGGCAGGATGTTGATCAATGCCTTGCCGCGCGCCTGCGGCGCCGCCAGGGGCAGCCGCCAGACCTTTTCCTTGTAGACCTTGCCGGCCGAGGAGAAGAACAGCACCGGCGTGTGCGTATTGGCGACGAACAACCGCGAGACGAAATCTTCCTCGCGCACCTGCATGCCGCCGCGGCCTTTGCCCCCGCGCTTCTGCGCGCGATAGGTCGAGAGCGGCACGCGCTTGATGTAGCCGAGGTGCGAGACGGTGACGACCATGTCCTCGCGCTGGATCAGGTCCTCGTCTTCCATGTCGCCGGCGGCTTCCGCGATCACGGTGCGGCGCGGCGTCGCGAACTGCTCCCGGACCGCGTTCATCTCGTCTTTGATGATGGTCTGGATGCGCGCGCGCGAGCGCAGGATCTCGAGATAGTCGGAGATCTCGGCCGCCAATTTGTCGAGTTCGTCCTTGATCTCCTCGCGGCCGAGCGCGGTCAGGCGCTGCAGGCGCAGGTCGAGGATCGCCTTGGCCTGCTCGAACGACAGCCGCGCGGTGCCCGACGACGACACCTTGTGGCGCGGATCGTCGATCAGTTCGATCAGCGAGGCCGCCGTGGTCGCCGGCCATTCGCGCGCCATCAAGGCTTCGCGCGCCTCGTTGGCGTCTTTCGAACCGCGGATCAGCTTGATCACTTCGTCGATATTGGCAACGGCGATGGCGAGACCGACCAAAATATGCGCGCGGTCGCGCGCCTTGTTCAGCAGGAACTTGGTGCGCCGCGACACGACTTCCTCGCGGAACGCGACGAAGGCGTTGAGCATGTCCTTGAGCGTCATCACCAGCGGGCGGCCGCCGTCGAGCGCCACGGTGTTGACGCCGAAGCTCGATTGCAGCGGCGTGTAGCGATAAAGCTGGTTGAGCACGACGTCGCGCTCAGCATCGCGCTTGAGTTCGATCACGACACGATAGCCGTCGCGGTCGGATTCGTCGCGAAGATCAGAGATGCCTTCGATCTTCTTGTCGCGCACCAGTTCGGCGATGCGCTCGACCATCGTCGCCTTGTTCACCTGATACGGAATTTCGCTGATGATGATCGCTTCGCGATCCTTGCGTAGCGTCTCGAATGCGACCTTGCCGCGCATGATGATCGAGCCGCGGCCGGTGTGATAGGCGCTGTGAATGCCGGCGCGGCCGAGAATGAGGCCGCCGGTCGGGAAATCCGGGCCCGGCACGATCGCGATCAGATCGTCGGTCGAGATCGCCGGATCGTCGATCACCGCCATGCAGGCGTTTATCACTTCGCCGAGATTGTGCGGCGGAATATTGGTCGCCATGCCGACGGCGATGCCGCCGGCGCCGTTGACCAGCAAATTCGGATAGCGCGCCGGCAGCACCACCGGCTCATGTTCGTTGCCGTCATAGTTGGCCTGGAAGTCGACGGTGTTCTTGTCGATATCGTCGAGCAGCGCCATCGCCGGCTTCGCCAGCCGGCACTCGGTGTAACGCATGGCCGCCGCCGGATCGCCGTCGACCGAGCCGAAATTGCCCTGCCCGTCGATCAGTTGCAGGCGCATGGAGAAGTCCTGCGCCATGCGCACCAGCGCGTCGTAGATCGCGCTGTCGCCGTGCGGGTGATATTTACCCATCACGTCGCCGACGACGCGCGCCGACTTCACGTATTTCTTGTCGGGCGTGTGCCCCTGCTCGTGCATCGAATAGAGGATGCGGCGATGCACCGGCTTCAAGCCGTCGCGCACGTCGGGCAACGCACGCGACACGATCACGCTCATGGCGTAATCGAGATACGAGCGCTTCATCTCCTCCGTGATCGATACGGGGCGGACGTCGGAAGGACTGCCGTCCCCCGATTTCGGTGTTTCGGTATCAGACAAAAATGGGTTCCTGCAGGTTCTCGAAGATCACGTTTTTTGTAGCTGATTCATAGCAGCTCTGCCACCCTAAATCATGTCCCGTACATGGTAATTATGGTCGTAATTTCAATGGCTTAAAATGCGTTCTGAGGGCCGTCTCGGCACCCGCGATGGGACCGCCAAATCGGCGTCCTGACAAACCCGCAAAACAACCTATACTGGAAATAACGAAAGGCGCAGCCTGGCGCCAATTCGGCCACGGGGGGAGACCATCGCGATGATGCGCGCCATCGACGTCGTCCGGCGCATCGCGCCGACAGCACGGACCGAATATCTCAACGCGTGGGACGCCGGCGACGACCAACTCGCCGAAGCCAAGGTCGACAGCCCGCTGCGCCTTGCGCATGTGCTGGCGCAATGCGGCCACGAAAGCGGCGGCTTCACCTTGACGCGCGAGTCCATGCGCTATTCCAGAGCCGAGCGCATCGCGGAAATTTTCCTCAAGGTGCAATCGAAGGGCACCTCGCCTTTATTTCCCGGCGAAGCGGACATGCTGGTGATGCAGGAGCGCGATATCGGCGATCGCTTTTACGGCGTCGGCGGCCCGAGCTCACTCTATGCCCAGCACGGCATCAACAACGGCAAGAATCCCGGCAACCCGAAAAAGGCTGAAATTCTCGGCAACAAACGGCAATGGGACGGCTTCGAATTTCGCGGCAACGGCATGCTGCAGACGACCGGCGGCGACGCCCATCAGCGGCTCAGCCTCAAGGTCAAAGTCGATTTCCACGGTCACCCGGAATTCCTGACCTCGAGCGAGCACGCGCTGACCCCGGTGCTGTGGGAATGGACCAACTCGAAATGCAACACCTTCGCCGACCGCAACGATCTGCTCACGGTGTCGCGCGCAATCAACATGGGCAATCCGAATGCGACCCGCATGCCGGTGAACATGGAAGACCGGCAAAAGTGGCTGGATAAGGCCAATGACGCGCTCGACAATGGCGGCGCGATCGTCTGAAGATTTAGCTTTAGCCGCCGCCGTCGCCGCCGCATGATGCGGCATGCCGCTCGAATTCTTCATTTCCGCCTTTGTGACGCTGCTGGTCGTGGTCGATCCGGTCGGCCTGGTGCCGGCCTTTCTCGCCATCACCAGCGGCCTGCCGGCGAAAGCGCGCCGCTCGGTGGCGCTGCGCGCCTGCCTGATCGCGGCGGCGATCCTGGCCGGCAGCGCACTGGCCGGCGACTGGCTGCTGCGCACGATGTCGATCACGCTGCCCGCGTTCCGCATCGCCGGCGGCCTGCTGCTGTTTTCGATCGCCTCGGAAATGGTATTCGGCGTGCGGATTGCGCGGCAGTCGAAGGCTGCCGAGGAAGTGATCGAGGATCACGTCCGTAACATCGCCGCCTTCCCGCTAGCGATCCCGCTGATGGCCGGCCCGGGCGCCATCACCGCCACCGTGCTGCTCGCAGGGCGCGCCGATAGCGATCCCATGCGGCTCGGCATTCTGCTCGGCGTGATCGCCGTGGTGCTGGCGATCTGTCTGCTGGTGTTTACCGCCGCCAGCCGCATCGGCAAGCTGATCGGCTCCACCGGCAACGTGGTGATGTCGCGCCTGCTCGGCGTGCTGCTGGCAGCGCTCGCCGTGCAATATGTCGTCGACGGCGTGCGCGCGGCGCTGGCGGGGTGACGCCTCGCCGGGGCAGCGGGAAATATCGCACGTCGCCAACGCGATCGTCAGCTTCGTAGGCTTCTGCTCGCTGGTTATCGACGTACTGCTGTCACGCGATTGAGCGCGGACGAAATCAGAACGGAATCTCGTCGTCCATGTCGTCGCGCTTGCCGGCGCCGGCCATGGCCGGTTTGCGTTCGCGCGACGCGGTCGGCCCGGGCGAGCCGAAATCACCGCTATCATCGCTGCTGCTGGCGCTCGCGCCGCCGCCAC